>JBKPCB010000028.1:0-15832 GCA_046727155.1 Candidatus Methylomirabilota bacterium
ATGTAGCGCGAGAGGTCCTGGTCCTTGAGGACGTCGGCCAGTCGCGCCTGCACGTATTCGGCGTCGATCATCATGGCCTTGCCCGCCATGTCGGGCGCCGTGAAGGACACCTCCTCGAGCAGCCTCTCCATGACCGTGTACAAGCGCCGGGCGCCGATGTTCTCGGTGCGCTGGTTCACGGTCGAGGCGATCTCCGCGATCGCCTCCACCGCGTCCGGCGTGAAGTGCAGCGCCACGCCCTCCGTCTTCAGCAGCTCCACGTACTGGCGGATCAGGGCGTTCTGAGGTTCGTTCAGAATGCGGACAAAATCTGCCTGCGTCAAGGGCTCCAGCTCGACCCGGATCGGGAAGCGCCCCTGGAGCTCGGGGATGAGATCCGACGGCTTCGCGACGTGGAAGGCCCCGGCCGCAATGAAGAGGATGTGGTCGGTGCGGACCATGCCGTATTTGGACGTCACCGTGGAGCCCTCCACGATGGGCAGCAGGTCCCGCTGGACGCCCTCGCGCGAGACGTCCGGCCCGTGCGTCGACTCCCGCCCGGCGATCTTGTCCAATTCGTCCAGGAAGATGATGCCGGAGTTTTCCACGCGCTGGATGGCCTGGCTCACCGCCTCGTCCATGTCCACCAGCTTTTGTGCCTCTTCCTGGACCAGCAGACGCCGCGCCTCGGCCACCTTGACCCGGCGCCGGCGCGTGCGGCCGGGCATGAAGTTGGAGAGCATATCCTTGAGATTGATCCCTACCTCTTCCATGCCCTGGCCGGAGAAGATCTCGAGCATGGGCCCGCCCTGGGCCTGGACGTCCATCTCGATCATGCGCTCGTCGAGCTTCCCCGCCTTCAGCTGGGCCTTGAGCTTCTCTCGCGTCGCGTCGCGCGAGGCGTCGGGGGTGACCTCCTCCAGCGTGCCGCTCACGAATTGCTCGCCTTGACGGCGCGGCAGCAGCAGGTCCAGCAGGCGGTCCTCGGCCAAGCCCTCGGCGCGCTCCCGCACCTGGGCCGCCATCTCCGCCTTGACCATGTTCACGGCCAGCTCGGTGAGGTCGCGGATCATGGACTCCACATCCCGCCCCACATAGCCCACCTCGGTGTACTTGGAGGCCTCCACCTTGAGGAAAGGCGCCTGGGACAACTTGGCCAGCCGCCGCGCGATCTCGGTCTTCCCGACTCCGGTGGGCCCGATCATGATGATGTTCTTGGGCGCCACTTCGTCCCGCAGCTCGGCCGGCAGGTTCTGCCGGCGCCAGCGGTTGCGCAACGCGATGGCCACGGCCTTCTTCGCCGCATGCTGGCCCACGATATAGCGGTCCAGCTCGGCGACGATCTCGACCGGCGTCAGTTGGCTCATCTGGCGCTCATTCGAGCGTCAACACCGTGATGTGCTCGTTCGTGTAGACGCAGATACCGGCGGCGATGCGCAGCGCCTGCTCGGCGATCTGGGCGGCGTCGAGCGTCGAATGGCCGCAGAGCGCTCGCGCCGCCGCCAATGCATACGGGCCGCCCGAGCCGATGCCGATGAGCCCGTCGTCGGGCTCGATCACATCCCCGCTGCCGGAGACGATGAAAGAGGTCTTGGCGTCGGCCACGGCCAGCAGGGCTTCCAGGCGCCGCAGGATGCGGTCCATCCGCCAGTCCTTCGCCAGCTCGACGGCGGCGCGGGAGAGATTGCCCCGATGCTCCTCGAGCTTGGCCTCGAACTTCGCAAAGAGCGTGAAGGCGTCGGCCGCCGAGCCCGCGAAGCCGGCCAGCACCTGGTCGTGATAGACCTTGCGGACCTTGCGCGCCCCCGCCTTCACGATGGTCTGGCCGAAGGATACCTGCCCGTCGCCGGCCAATGCCACCCGCTCACGGTGGCGCACGCAGGCCACTGTGGTGGCGTGAAACCCGTCCTGAGCTCCAGGCTCCATCAGGTGGCTCTCGGGTGAGCCTTGTCGTACACCTTCATCAGCTGCTCGGGGCTCACGTGAGTGTAGCGCTGAGTGGTGGACAGCCGGCTGTGACCCAGCAATTCCTGGATCAGTCGCAGATCGGCACCCTCGCCGAGCATGTGGGTGGCGAAGGTGTGGCGGAGGGTGTGCGGCGTCACCCGCTGGCTGATGCCGGCCAGCCGCGCCCGCGCCTTCACGATACGGTGGACGCTGCGCACGGTGAGCCGGCCTCCGCGCACGTTTCGGAACAGGGGCCCGACCCCGTCGCCGCGGAGGCGCAGGTAGGCCTCCACGGCGTCGAGCGCCGTCTCGCCCACCGGCACCACCCGCTCCTTATTGCCCTTGCCGAGTACGCGCACGGTCCCCTGGCCGCGGTCGAGATCATTGCGGTCCAGCCCGCAGCATTCGGCCACGCGCAGGCCGGTGGCGTAGAGGAGCTCGAGCAGCGCGTGGTCGCGCCAGCCAGGCTCGGAATCCTCGGGCGCCTGGTCCAGCAGGCCGGTCGCCTCGTCCTTCGGCAGGAACGACGGCAGCCGACGCCCGAGGCGCGGACTGCGCACCTGGCGGCCCGGGTTGAAGGCGATCATGCCGCGCCGGGTGAGGAAGCGGAGCCAGCTCCGGATGCTGGCGAGCTTCCGCGCCACCGTGGCCTTCGATAACCGCCGCTCGTGCAGCGCGGCCAGGTAGGCGCGGATCAGCCGGACGTCCACTTTCCGGACGTCGGCCACCGAGCGGCCGTCGAGGAAGCGCCGGAACTCGCGAAGGTCCGCCGCGTAGCTCCGCAGCGTATGGGGCGAGGCGCCGCGCTCGACGGCCAGATATTCGAGGAAGGCGGCATCGGGGCCGTCCATGCCAGCCCCTCTCAGGCTACCGTGGGCGTGACGTCCTGCTTGTAGCCGCACTCGCCCCGGATGCAGGCGCGGGTAATCTTCCCCCCGCGCCCGAAGCGCTCGGTCACGAACGGCGCGCCGCACTTGGGACACGGCTGGGGCACGGGGCGCGCCCAGACTGCGAACTTGCAGGTGGGGTAGTTGGTGCAGGCGAAGAACGTCTTGCCCCGCTTGGTGCGGCGCTCGAGGAGCTGGCCGCCACAGCCGGGCTCGGAGCACGCGATGCCCAGGGTCACCGGCTTGGTGGTCTTGCACTCCGGATAGCCCGAGCAGGCGATGAACTTCCCAAAGCGGCCGTGCTTGATCACCATGGGCTTGCCGCAGGTCGGGCAGATCTCGTCGGTGGGCTCGTCAACCGGCTTCTCTCTTCCGCCGCCCAGATCCTTCGTATACTTGCACTCGGGGTAGCCGGAGCAGGCGAGGAACTTCCCGAAGCGCCCCCACTTCTCGACCAGCGGCTTGCCGCAATCGGGACAGGCCTCGCCGGTCTCCATGCCGCGCTTGAGATTGTCCATGTTCCGGCCGGCGCTCTTGAGATCCCGCGCGAACTGCTTGTAGAAGGCCTCCACGGTCTTGACCCAGTCGGTATCGCCCTCCTCGATCTTGTCGAGCGACTCCTCCAGCTGCGCCGTGAACTCCACGTCCATGATCTCGGGGAAGTGCGGGACGAGCAGGTCGTTCACCTGCATGCCGAGGTCGGTGGGAAAGAGCGTGCCCCGCTCGCGGTGCACGTAGCCCCGATCCGAGATCGTCGACAGAATCTGCGCATACGTGGACGGCCTACCGATCCCCCGCTCCTCGAGCGTCTTGACCAGCGAGGCTTCCGTGTAGCGCGGCGGCGGCTGGGTGAAATGCTGCTTCGGATCCAGCGCCAGAAGCTTGAGAATCTCGCCCTCGGTGAGCGGCGGTACCACGGACTCGGCCTCGTCCTCGGCCGCCTCGGATTCTTCGCGCGACTCCACGTACACGGCCATGAATCCCTGGAACTTGAGCGTCGAGCCCTGGGCGCGGAAGAGACACTGGCCGGCCTCGATATCGGCCGAGACGGTGTCGTAGACCGCCGGCAACATCTGGCTGGCGAGGAAGCGCTCCCAGATGAGCCGGTAGAGCGCCAGCTGGTCCTTGCTCAGATACCGGGTGAGCGCTTTGGGCTCGCGCGAGACGAAGCTGGGCCGGATCGCCTCGTGCGCCTCCTGGGCGCTTTTCTTGGCCTTGTAAAAGGGCGGCGAGTCGGGAAGGAACTCCCGGCCCAGGCGCTGCGCCACCCACTGCCGGGCCTCTTGCTGCGCCTCGCGCGCGACGCGAACCGCGTCGGTCCGCATATAGGTGATGAGACCCACCGCGCCCTCGGAGCCCAGACCGATGCCTTCGTAGAGCTGCTGGGCCAGCATCATGGTCTTCTTGGCCGTGAAGTGCAGCTTGCGGCTGGCCTCCTGCTGCAGCGTCGAGGTGATGAACGGCGCCGCCGGGTTCCGCTTCCGCTCCCCGCGGGTGACAGACTTGACGCGCCACTGCTTGCCGTGCAGCGCGGTCATCACCTCCAGGGTCGCCGTCTCGGTGGCCAGATCGGCCTTCGCGCCGCGGACCTCTTTGAGGGTCGCGACGAACTCGGGCGGGCTCTTCGCCTTGAGCCGGGCATGCAGCGACCAGTACTCCACCGGCACGAAGGCTTGGATCTCGCGCTCGCGCTCGGTGATGAGCCTCACGGCCACTGACTGGACCCGGCCCGCGCTGAGCCCCCGGCGGATCTTCTCCCAGAGCAACGGCGAGAGCTTGTAGCCCACGAGCCGGTCGAGGACGCGCCGTGCCTGCTGGGCGTTCACCTTGTTGGCGTCGATCTTCCCCGGGTGCTGGAAGGCCGCCTTGACCGCCCGCTCCGTGATCTCGTTGAACATGATGCGATAGGTCTTCGCCTTGGGAATGCCCAGCTCCTGGGCGAGATGCCAGCCGATGGCCTCACCCTCCCGGTCCGGGTCGGTGGCGATGTAGAGGGCGTCCGATTTTTCCGCAGCCTTCTTGAGCTCGTCGAGGACCTTCTTCTTGGCGGGCAGGACGCGGTACTCGGGCTTGAAGCCCTTCTTCGGGTCCACGCCGAGGCTGGATTTGGGCAGGTCGCGGACGTGTCCCATCGAGGCCTTGACGATGAACTTCGAATCCAGATACTTCTGGATCGTCTTGACCTTGGTGGGCGACTCCACCACGACCAGTGAGCGCTTCGCCACCTGGTTCCCCCTATCCCCGCCGGACCTGAATGAACCGCTTTCCGTCCATCTGCCTCACGCGCCCCTCCAGCTCGAGCTCGAGCAGCACTGCAGCCGCCTTTGCCGAACCCACGCCGCTGAGCTCGATCACGTCGTCGATGCCCATCGGCTCCTCGCCCAGGGCGGCCAGGATCCGCTCGGCCTCGGGGCTGCCGGCCGCCCGGCGCTCTGAACCCTTATCATCTAATAGGGCGGGCTCCCGCACGCAGGCCTGCCAGCGGGCGGGCAGCTGGGCCACCACGTCCCGCCATCCCGTTACCAGCGCGGCCCCGTCCTGGATCAAGCGGTGGGCGCCGACGCTTTGCTCAGACGTCGCCCGCCCCGGCACCGCCATCACCTCGCGCCCCAGCTCTGCCGCCAGGCCCGCCGTGATGAGCGAGCCGCTGCGCTCAGCGGCTTCCACGACCGCGACACCGAGCGCGAGCCCCGCGATCACCCGGTTCCGCTCCGGGAAGTGTTGCGGCAGCGGTGGCGTGCCCGGCTCGAACTGTGACATCACCGCGCCGTGCTCGACGATACTCGCCGCGAGCCGCCGATTCTCGGGCGGATAGATCACGTCCACTCCCGAGCCCAAGACCGCGATCGTTCGGCCGCCGGCGCTCAGCGCGCCTCGATGCGCGGCGCTGTCGATGCCGCGCGCCAGGCCACTCACCACGGTCACGCCGCGCGCAGCGAGATCCGCGGCGAGCGCCTCGGCCATCTCGAGTCCGTACGGCGTCGCGTGGCGCGAGCCCACGATGGCCACCGCGAGCGCGTCCTCGGTCGCAAGCGCGCCGCGCACCCACAGCGCCGCGGGTGGCTGCGGGACGCTGCGCAGCTGCGCCGGATATTCCGCGTCGCCGAGCGCGATCCGCCGCGCGCCGCCTGTCTCTCCGCGGATACATCTCGTGCCCACGTCCATCGACCGCGCTCCCCGAGTGAAAAGAGTGCGATCCAGTATACCGGAGCGAGGGGAAGCGTCAAACCTTGGACCGGCGGCGGTCGTGTTCGCCGCGGTCACCGTGTGCGGCGCCCTGGATTCCCCAGGGCCGCGAGGAGGGAGCGGGCCTGTGTCGCAGCGTCGCTCTTCGGGTAGTTCTTCGTGACTTGCTCCCAGGCCTCGCGCGCGCGCGTGAGGTCGTGGAGCGCGCGGTGGCAGAGCCCGATCTTGAGCAGCGCCTCCGCGACCTGCGGGCTCTGGCCGTAGTCGTCCACCACTTTGCGGAATTCGACAACTGCCTGCTGGAAGTCGCGCTGACGATAGTAGGCTTCGCCGATCCAGTACTGCGCGCTCGAGGCGAGCGGATGCTTGGGGAACTTCTCCGTCACCTCGGTGAACTCCAGCACCGCCTGCCCGTGCTCCTCGTTCCGGAAGCTTGCCATGCCCCGCGCGAAGATCTTCTCCGCGGTCGCGTCGCCCGGCGACGGCTGCGCCAGCGGCTTGGGCGCGGGCGCTGCCGGCGGAGCCGGCGGCGGCGTGACCTTCTTCAGCGCGTCATCGAGCGAGCCGCGGAGCGCGCGGATCGCGCTGTCGTTCTGCTCGAGCGCCGCCTTGACACGCGCGCGCTCCTCGGCGGCGGTCTTCGCCTCGCCCACGAGGAAGGCCGACTGGGCGTCCACGGCCTTGATCTCTCCCGACAGACGCGCCAGCTCCTTGGCCGTCGCGTCGTTGGCTTTTCTGAGCTCCTCGACCTGAGTGCGCAGCGCCGCCATGTCGCTCTCGCGGCGGGCTGCCTCACCGCTCGCGCAACCCGCCGCCGCCGCGACGATGGCGACAAGCGCGAGCGCGCTGAATGTGGTGTGACACCTCATGCATCAGACCGTAGCACTCGAAGAGAAGAAATGTCAATTTCCCGGGACTTTGACTGCCACGGTCCTTTCCGCTAGCATGCGCCCATGGACGAGTTCCCGTGGGCCCTCTACGCCTCGGCGCTCGGCACGGGGCTCGTCTTCGGCTACGTGATCCAACGCGGCGGCTTCTGTCTGACGCGCGCCGTCTCCAACGTCGTGCTGATGCGCGATGCGACCATCCTGCGCGCCTACGTGCTGGCGCTCTTGGTGGCGATCGTCGGCGTCCAGATCCTCATGGCCACCGGCATCGTGGACATTCCCATCCGTCCGCTTCGCCCCGTATCGAATATCGTTGGCGGAGCGCTCTTCGGCTTCGGCATGATCCTCTCGGGCGGCTGCTCGGGCAGCACGTGGTACCGCGTCGGCGAAGGCGCCATCGGCGCCTGGGTCGTGCTGCTGGGCTTCGCCATCGGCGCCACGGCGGCGCGGGCGGGCGCCCTGTCGCCGCTTCGGGTGACGCTGCAAACCACCACCGTCGCGCTCGGCGGCGGCGAGGCGCCCACGCTCTACAACGTGCTCGGGGTTCCGCCCTGGGTGGTGATCGCCGTGCTGCTCGTCGGGGTCGGCCTCTGGCTCGCGCGGGGTCGCGGCGAGCCGGAGCACGGCAAATGGCATTGGCCCCTCACCGGTGCCGCCG
The DNA here is from genome assembly GCA_046727155.1 of Candidatus Methylomirabilota bacterium. Classification (GTDB taxonomy): domain Bacteria; phylum Methylomirabilota; class Methylomirabilia; order Rokubacteriales; family CSP1-6; genus DASSSH01. The sequence continues at coordinate 7,545 of JBKPCB010000028.1, forward strand.
TGGGTGTCATGATCACGGCCGGCTGGTGGGCGTCGAGCTTCGGCGACCGGCCGACGGGCATCACCTTCGCCGCCAATACCGGCGAGCTGCTCACCTATCCGATGGTCGGTTTTCCGAACCGCGTGACCTGGGGCATGCTCATGGCGCTCGGCGTGCCGGTGGGCGCGTTCGTCGCCGCGTATGGCACGGGGCAGTTCCGCTGGAAGCTGCCGCCCGGCTGGAGCCTCGTGAAGATCTTCTCGGGAGGATTGCTGATGGGCGGCTCGGCGTTGATCGCCGAAGGCTGCAATATCAACCAGGGGCTCACCAATTCCGCGACCCTGGCCCTCGGCAGCCTCCTGACTTTCGCCTCGATGGGCGCCGGCGCCTGGATGGCGCTCTGGGCCCTGTTCCTCAGAAAGACCTAGCCGCCCCTAGTTCAACTTCCGCGGTTCGCGCGTGAGGGTAGTAGCTTCGGAGGCATAGGCGCGCGAGACCCTTGGAATTCGTGGCCTCACAACCATTTCCCTCGGCGCGCCGATAATCCGCCCCACGCGTCATTCAGCGGCGGCGGAGCCGTCCGCTGCAATGCGCAGTTGTCCGACGCCGCAGGCAGATGCACGCGCCCTCGTCCGCGATCACTCGATCACCCGATCAGCGCGCAGGAGCACCGCCGGCGGGAAGGTGACGCCTTGAGCTTTCGCCGTTTTGAGATTGAGCACTAACTCGAAACGCGTCGGCTGCTCCACCGGGAGCTCGGCTGGGTTCGCGCCCTTCAGGATCTTGTCAATGAAGGTCGCGGCGGAGCGGTACTGCTCGACCACGCTGAAGGAATACGACATCAGGCCGCCTGCGTCAGCGAATTCGTTTAGCCCGTATACGGCAACCTGACGCTGGCCGTTCACCCATCCGACAATACGTCCGCGTTGGGAGAGGAAGAACGCGGTCCCCAAGACGTAGAGTACGTCGGGCCGCTCGGACTTCAGCACGTTGAACGCTGCGACCAAATCCTCTGGCGATCGTGCCTCGATCACCATCAGATTCAGTGCGAGTGTCACTCCCGCCTGCTTCAGATCGGGAAGCATTCGTACCAAGGGGAGGTTGAGCGGGTCGTGCAGGACCGCCACACGCGAGGCCGAGGGGAACACTTCCTTGAGGAGTTGCAAGAGCTTGATGTGAAACTCCTCGGCCTGATTGCTGAGGCCGGTCGCATTGGTCCCCGGCTGTCGCAACGTCTTGACGATCCCCATCCCTACCGGATCCGAGACGGCAACGAACACGATCGGCACCGTCCTCGTCGCCTTCGAGGCCGCGAGGGCTCCTTGGGAGCCAGGCGCGAACAAGACGTCCGGCTTCAGCGCGACCAGTTCCGCAGCCAGCGCGGACAACCGGTCGAACCGCCCCTCGGCAAACCGCCGCTCGACCACGAGGTTGTGTCCCTCGCGGTACCCGAGTTCGGCAAGTGCCCCGAAGAGGGCCCTTTGATAAGGCGCGTTGGCAGCCGGTGAGCTCCCAACCAGGTAGGCCAGACGACGGGGGCGCTGCTCCGCACTCGCCCACCCCGTCACTGCGAGCGAGGCTGCGCCGGTCAGGATTACCCTGCGCGTGGTCATACGAGGACGAGACAAATCTTCACCGTCGTGGTTCGGACAACTAGAATTCGCCCGCGGGATAGGCTGATCTGCGTAGTACCGCAACCCTGCGAGGACCTGCAGCATATACCGGTCTGCCAAGTGCGCTTCCCTCCGGGTTTCTGGCTCCTCGATTCGCCTACTTGCGCCGGCGCGGAGCATCCATCCCACGCCGGGATAGGCTGCGGCGTCCTGCCGCCTATCCCGACGCATATACCCTCCTACCGCTTGCGAGCGCGCCGAACGGCCCCATGGCTACGGCGGATAGCCGAAGCCTCCGGCCATCGCCCCCGGCTCGAGCGCGCCGACTAGACGGCCCGCAGCAGGATCACGTTCACCTCGCCGCCGGCGGGGATCGTGGTGTCGCCCGGCACGACGGCCAGGCCGTCCGCGGCCACCATGGAGCGCAGGATTCCCGATCCCTGCTCTCCCGTGAGTCGCGCCCCCCAGCTGCCCCCATCGGCCGCGAGCGTCACGCGCAGGTAGCCCCGCCGCCGTCCCGCATTCGGGATGGGGGCGAGGGCGCGGGCCGTGATCGTCGGGCGATACAGCCGCGAGTGGCCGCCAGCCTTCAAAATTGCGGGGCGGACGAAGAGCTCGAAGGTCACCATGGCCGAGACCGGATTGCCCGGCAGGGCGAAGACCGGCAGCGCGCCCCTGGGCTCCGAGGCGATGGTGGCGAAGGCGATCGGCTTGCCCGGCCTCATATTGACCAGCCAGAGATGCTGCTCGGCCCCGAGTCCCTGTAGCGCTTTCTTGACGAAGTCGTGCTCGCCCACCGACACGCCCGCGGACGAGAGGAGCAGATCACAGCCCACTCCCCAGCGGAGCCGCGACTCGATGTCCTCGAGACGATCCCTCGCCACGCCCAGATTGACGGGCTCGGCGCCCGCCTCCGTGACCTGCGCCATCAGCGAATAGGTATTCGAATTTCGAATCTGACCGGGGCCGAGCGCGCCGCCGAGATCCACGACCTCGTCACCCGTCGACAGAATCCCGACGATCGGCCGTTTCACCACGCCGACCTGGGCGCGGCCCAGCGTCGCAAGCAGTCCGATCTCGGCCGGGCCCAGCACGCATCCTCGCTCGAGCACGGTCTCGCCCGCCCGCATGTCTTCGCCGCGCGGTCTCACGAACTGGCCGGGCGAAACGAGCCGGGGGACCCGGACCAACCCACCGTCCTCCTGGGTCTCTTCCTGGGGGATGACGGCGTCGGCGCCATCGGGCAGCGGCGCGCCGGTGAAGATGCGGTACGCCTCGCCCGGCTTGAGCGCTTTCTCGGCGACGTCCCCCGCCGCCACGCGGCCCGCCAGACTCAGGCGGGCCGGCTGCTCCGCGCTTGCGTCTTTCGTGTCGACGGCGAGCAGGGCATAGCCGTCCATGGAGGAGTTCGGCCACGCCGGGATATCGCGCGGAGCGATCTCGGCTTCGGCCAGCACCCGGAGGAGAGCGTGGACCAGCTCGACGCGTTCGTCTCCGAGCACGGTGATGCGAGAGAGGATCCGCTCCTGCGCTTCTTCGACGGAGATCACAGCGACATTCTACCGCGGCGTCGGCTTCTGATCTCCCCCTCACCCTGCCCTCTCCCCCACTGGGGGAGAGGGATATTGCTCCTGATGAAGGCTACCGGGGTTGATTAAGGGCGGGGCGGAACCTGGCGAGGAACCAGCCGCGGCTGAGCGCGAACAGGCCGAAGAAGCCCGCCGTGATCAGGATCTGCACCACGCCGACCGGCAACGCGCCGCTTTTCGGCAGCGCCGGGAACACCAGCATGATCCGCTCGAGGAAGATGCAGATCCAGCCGAAGAACAGGATCACCACAAAGACCTTATGCCGCGTCGGCGGCCGTCCCGTCAGGCGCTTGAGCAGGTAGCAGAACGGGATCAGGGCGCCGAAGACGAAGATGACAAAGGCCAGCGTGCGCCACGGATCCACGAAGAACCGCTGGAGGAAGAACTTGGTCTCGACGGGCACGTTGCCGTACCAGATGACCAGGTACTGGGAGAAGAAGAAGTACATCCACATGACACACATGGCGAAGGTCAGCTTCGCCACGTCCTGGATGCCTGACGCCGGCACATTGGTGATGCCCCGGCTGTTCGACCAAATGGTCAGGAACGTCACCAGCCCGAAGCCGGTGTAGAGGGACGTGACCACGTAGTAGCCGCCGAAGAGACCGCTGTACCACGTCGGATCGATGGACATGATCAGGTCGAAGCCCCAGAGCGAGAGCACGACGACGTAGAGGATCAGCATCGTGGTGGCCAGCCGGTTGCGGCGCCCCACGGCTTCCGGGCTCGCACCGCCCTGCTGATCCTCGGCGATCACGGCCTTGGCGAAGGTGAGCGCCACCCCGTACAGGGCCAGCACGCCCAGTCCGATCCGCAGCGACATGAACGGCACGTTGAGCCACGCCGCCTTTACGGGCACGGGGGTGGTCACCCAGGGATAGAGAACGGTCCGCCCGAAGAACAGGACGACGAAGAGCACGAACGAGGCCGGCAGGAAGCCGCCGGTGGTGAGCGCGATGCGCTTGATGCTGGGAGACCATCGCCCCTCGGTGATCTGGATCATGCCGGCCAGCGCGGGCCCGGTGATGGCCAGGCTCGACCAGAAGAGCAGGTTCACCAGATAGATGGCCCAGGTCTGCGTGGGCTGGTTCATCACCCCGTAGACGAAGGCCGCCGCACCTGCGAGCGCCAGGACGGCGGGCACCGCCTGCAAGCCTGCCGACGCCTGGGCGGTCGCGCCGGTCGGGCTCATTTCTTCGCCAGGGTGCGGAGGAAGTTCACCACGTGCCAGCGCTCCTCGGGCGTGAGGGCCTCGCCATAGGCGGGCATGACGGCGCCGCCGACGGAGAGGTAGCTCTGCCAGTAGCCGTCGGTCCGCGCCTTCTGGAGGTCGGGATTGCTCAGGTCGGCCGGCGGAACGAACTTGGCGGCGACCAACCCGTCCCCTTTGCCGCCGGCGCCGTGGCACGGCGTGCAGTAGATGGCGAAGAGCTCCCCGCCCTTCTTCACCGACGCGGCCGTCGCGGCCACGGGATTCTTCCTGGCCGAGGCCGCCTCGCGCTGCGTCTTTGGATAATAGAGCTCGCCGCCATTGCGCGCGACGCTGCCCGGCGGCATCGCGAAGGCCCGCTCGCCCGGCATCACGCGCGGCGTGTCGAACATGTTGTGCGTCCAGCGGTAGACGACGTTCGACCCCAGCACCGCGCCCGTGGCGCCCAGCACCAGCAGAGTGAGGGCGAACACGTACTTCATCATCGCCGCACCTCTTCGGCCCCGGCCGCGCTGAGCACCGACTTCGCGGTCTCGGCTCTGTCGGTCGGACACGCCACCGCGACCCCGAATCGGTCCAGGGTGAAGCGCGGATCATAGGTCAACGACGGCCGCAGCCGAGGTAGCCGGCCGAGAACGAGGATGGCCAGGGCGCTCGACAGCCCGCCCAGGAGAATCGTCAACTCGAAGGCGATGATGATGAAGGGCGGGATGGAGACAGGGTCCTTGCCGCCGGTGATCAGCGACCACTTGAGCGAGGACCAGATCGTGAGGAAGAAGGCCGTCAGCGTGCCGGTCACCCCGCCGACCACGGTGAACAGGCGGACCTTGGATAGTGGCCGCACCTTCTCCACCTCTTCCTCGATCTCCTCCACCGGGACGGGCGTGTAGACGGTCAGGTTCGAAAATCCCTTCGCGCGCAGGTCCCGGATGGCCTGCAGCGTCGTGTCCACATGGGCGAAGATGCCGAGCACGTTGGCGGTCGGCATCGCTTAGTGACGCCCCCGGTGACCATGCTTCATCGGATGCGGCAGCACTTCCTTGACCTCCACGATGGACAGCGACGGCATCACCCGGATGAAGCCCAGGAACAGGATGAAGAACCACGCGAAGGAGCCGATGATGATCGTGGTGTCGGTGACCGTCGGGTAGTAGGTGCCCCAGGTATACGGGTAGAAGTCGAAGCCCAGGCCGGGGACGATGATGTTGAAGCGCTCGAACCACATGCCGATGAGCACAAAGATCGAGATGATGTAGAGCGTCACGACGCTGGTGCGCGCCTTCTTCGACCACAGGACCATCGGTACCACGCTGTTGCAGAAATACATCAGCCAGTAGGCCCAAGCGTACTGCTTGCTCGCCTTCGCGAACACCGAGGCGCGCTCGAAGTGGTCGCCGCTGTACCAGGCCGTGAAGACCTCGCACGAGTAGAAGTAGGTCAGCACCAGGCTGGTCACCAGGATCAGCTTGGCCATCGCGTCGAGGTGTTTGTCATTGATATAGGCGTACCAGTTGAACAGGTATCGCATCGGCAGAAGCAGGATCAGGACCATGGCGAAGCCGGAGAAGATGGCGCCGTCCACGAAAAACGGGGCGAAGAGCGTCGAGTGCCAGCCCGGCACCAGCGCCATGGCGAAGTCGAAGGACACCACGCTGTGGACCGACAGCACCAGCGGCGTCGCGAGCGCCGCCAGCAGACCGTAGGCGCGGCGGTAGTGCCGCCACTGGGAGTCCGACCCCTCCCAGCCCAGCGAGATCACCGCGTAGATCTTCTTCCTGATGCCCGTGGATTGGTCGCGCAGGGCGGCCACGTCGGGGACCAGCCCCACGATGAAGAAGACCACGCTGATGGTCAGGTAGGTGGAGATCGCGAACACGTCCCAGACCAGCGGCGACTTGAAGTTGGGCCACAGGTACCGCTGGTTCGGGTACGGCATCAGCCAGTAGGCGAACCACATGCGGCCGGCGTGGATGAGCGGAAAGAGGCCGGCCGTCATGACCGCGAAAACTGTCATGGCCTCCGCGGCCCGGTACACGGACGTCCGCCACTTCGCGCGGAAGAGGTACAGGATCGCCGAGATCAGCGTCCCGGCATGGCCGATGCCGATCCAGAACACGAAGGTCGTGATGTACATCGCCCACATCTGAGGCGTGCGCTTGCCGGCGGCGCCCATGCCCACCCAGATCTGGTAGGCCCAGGCTAAGACGCCGGCAGCCAGCGTCAGCGCGACCAGGCACATCCAGGCGAAGTAGCGGTCGCCCGGCATGCCGACCGTGCGGATGACGTCGCGGTTGACGTCGGCCCAGGTCGCCTGCGCCGCCTGCGCCGTGCCGGGAGGCGGCGCGCTCACGACTTGTGCCCCTTCTCCGCGCCGCCAGTGGCCGCGGTCTCGGCCCGGACCACCTTCTTGAGATAGGTCACGGCCGGACGGGTGCCCAGCTCCTCCAGCACGTGGTAACCGCGCGGGGAGCGCGAGAGCCTCGAGACGCGAGCGCCGCCCTCCTTGAGGTCCCCGAACGTGATCGCCTGGGTCGGACAGGTCTGCTGGCACGCGGTAAGGATCTCGCCGTCCTTGACCGGCCGGTTCTCATCGCGGGCCTGCGCCTTGCCGGCGACGATGCGCTGCAGGCACATCGTGCACTTCTCCATCACGCCGAGCTGGCGCACGGTGACGTCCGGGTTGAGCTGCACGTCGAGCGGCGACGTCCACGCGTAGCCGAACCAGTTGAACCGGCGCACGTGGTACGGGCAGTTGTTGCCGCAGTAGCGCGTGCCCACGCAGCGGTTGTACACCTGCGCATTGAGACCTTCCTGGGTGTGATAGGCCGCGTACACCGGGCACACCGGCTCGCACGGCGCGACCTCGCAGTGCTGGCAGAACATGGGCAGGAAGATGTTCTCGGGATGCGCCGGCGTGCCCTCCTGCCAGCGCTCCAGTCGCAGCCAGTGCTGGTCGCGGCCGTACGCGACTTGCTCTTTGCCCACCACCGGCACATTGTTCTCGGCCACGCAGGCCACGACGCAGGCCTGGCAGCCGATGCAGGAGTCGACGTCCACCGCCATGCCCCACCGGTGCTCGGGATACTTCACGGGCGGGTACATGCTCGGATGGCTCGCGTGCTCGGGGGGGCGGCCGCGCAGCTCGAGCTCCCGCGCCTGCGCCAGGCCGATGTGCTGAGCGATCTCGCGGTCGTCCTGGTTGAAGGTGGCCTGGGGCACGGCGAGCGGTCGGCGCGCCCCCGTCGCGGTCAGCGACACTTTCACCGCCAGGTGCGGCAGGCCGCCCGAGGCGGCTTCGGGCGCGAACCCGAGCAGCGCCATCGGATTGGCGCCCACGTTGAGGAAATGGGTGCCGGCCGGCCGCGTGCCCGGCGTGCTGAAGCCGTGAATCGCGTAGGAGCCGGGAAAGTCGTGCCCCTGCCCCATGGCTACCGCCACCGCGCCCGAGTGGATCAGCTCCGACGGATAGGCTGGCAGCTCGATGCTGCCGTGCGGCGAGGTAAGCTTGACGATGTCCCCGCGCTTCAGACCGAGCTTCGCGGCCGTTTCAGTCGGCACCTCCACCCACCCGTCCCAGGCAACCTGGGTCATGGTGTCGGGCGCTTCCTGCAGCCATGGCTTGTCGGCTCCGCGCCCGTCGTAGAACCGCGCCGATGGATAGACGAGCAGCGCGTGAGTGCCGTCGCCTTCGAGCTTGGCCGGCGCCGCAGGAACGCGGGTCGCGTCGATCTTGACCGCCGGGCTGCTCGCCGTGGCGGGACGCCACACGCCGCCACGCTTGAGCGAGGCCTCCCAGAAGTCGGGGAAGGATTTGCCCCCGCCGAACGTCGCCGCGAGCTTCTTCCATTCCTCCGTCACGTACTCCTGGAAGCTCGCCCACTTGAGCGGCCCCTTGCC
>JBKPCB010000029.1:0-9368 GCA_046727155.1 Candidatus Methylomirabilota bacterium
CGGATCGCGGCGATCTCATTGGGGGAAGCCACGCAGCCGTCGAGCCCCGCCTCGCGGGCCAGTCCGCAGAGATGCAGCACGTGCCCCTCGACCGACGAGGCGACCCCGAGCTCGCGGCCGAGCGCCGCCCGGTCGAGGCTCGTGAGCACGGTGACGGCCAGCACGAGCGGGCGCCCGCTGCCGAGCTCCTTGGCGGTCGCCGCCGCGGCCTCCGCCGCCGCGCGCATCATGGCGCGCCCGCCCGCGGCGTGCACGGTGAACATGAAGACGCCCATGCGCGCGGCCTCGCGCGCCGCGCCAGCCGCCGTATTGGGGATGTCGTGAAACTTGAGGTCGAGAAAAACGCGCCCGCCGCGTTTCTGAATGGCCTCCACCGCCGCCGGCCCGCTGGCCGTGAAGAGCTGGGAGCCGATCTTGAAGTGCGCGACCAGTCCCGCGAGCCGGTCCACGAGCGATTCCGCCCGCGCGAGGGTGTCCACGTCGAGGGCGACGATCAGCCGGTCCTTAGGATCGCGAGGCGTCATAGTAGTCCTGGAGCGCCTGGACGGATATCTCGCCCTTGAGCAGGGCCTCGATCCCTCCCACGGCCGCCTGGGCGCCGTCCATCGTGGTGTAGTAGCAAATGTTCTGGGTGACGGCCGTCCGGCGGATGAGGTAGGAGTCACGCCGGGCGCGCCCGTCCTCCGGCGTATTGAAGACCAGGGCGATCTCCCCGCGCTTCATCAGATCCACGATGTTCGGCCGGTAATTTTCGTTGACCTTGTGGACCATCTCTACTGTCATGCCCTGCCGGGCGAGCAGCTTGGCCGTCCCCGCCGTGGCCACGAGGCTGAAGCCCATCTCGGCCAGCCGCTTGGCGATGGGCAGTGCGGCGCGCTTGTCCCGGTTCTTGACCGACAGGAAAACCTTGCCCGAGGTGGGCAGGGGCGAGCCGGCCGAGAGCTGGGACTTGACATAGGCCTTGCGGAAGTCGCGATCGATCCCCATGACCTCGCCCGTGGACTTCATCTCGGGCCCGAGCACTGCGTCCACGCCGGGGAACTTGACGAATGGGAACACCGCTTCCTTGACGGCGATGTGGCTGAGCTCGCGCTCCGTGGCAAAGTCGAGCTCGAGGAGTGTCGCGCCGAGCATGACCTTGGTGGCCAGCTTGGCCAGCGGCACGCCGATGGCCTTGGAGACGAACGGCACGGTGCGCGAGGCGCGCGGGTTGACCTCGAGGACAACGACCTGCTCGTTCTTGATGGCGAACTGGATGTTGAGCAACCCGATCACGCCCAGCTCTTTGGCAAGCGCGCGGGTCTGGGTCTTGATCCTGTCGATCTGGTCATCGCCCAACGAGTAGGGCGGCAGGGCGCAGGCCGAATCGCCCGAGTGGATGCCGGCCTTCTCGATATGCTCCATCACGCCGCCCACGACGACGCGCTCCGGGTCGGCGATGGCGTCCACGTCGATCTCGATGGCGTCCTCGAGGAACTTGTCCACCAGGATGGGGTGCTCGGGGCTCACCCTGACGGCCTCGGTCATGTAGGTGCGCAGGTCGGCCTCGTCGTAGACGATCTGCATGGCGCGGCCGCCCAGCACGTACGAGGGCCGAACCAGAACGGGATAGGCGATCGAGTCGGCGATGCGCGCCGCTTCGTCGAAGGAGCGGGCCGTATCGCCCGGGGCCTGGACCAGCCCGAGGCGCCGGAGCAGATCGGCGAAGCGCCGACGGTCCTCGGCCCGGTCGATCGCGTCCGGCGGCGTGCCCAGGATCGGGACGCCCGCCTTTTCCAGCGCGACGACGAGCTTCAACGGTGTTTGGCCGCCGAACTGGACGATGACGCCCCGCGGCCGCTCCCGCTCCACGATGTTCATCACGTCCTCGAACGTGAGCGGCTCGAAGTAGAGCCGGTCGGAGGTGTCGTAGTCCGTGGAGACGGTCTCGGGATTGCAGTTGACCATGATGGCTTCCACGCCCGCCTCGCGCAGCGCGAAGGCGGCATGGACGCAGGCATAGTCGAATTCGATGCCCTGGCCGATCCGGTTCGGCCCGCTGCCGAGAATCACCACCTTCTCCCTCGGAGTGGGCGGCGCCTCGTCCTCTTCCTCGTACGTCGAGTAGAGGTAGGGCGTGTGGGCCACGAACTCGGCGGCGCACGTGTCCACCATCTTGAAGGTGGCCCGGATCCCGGCGGCCAGGCGGGCCGATCGCACCTGCTGCTCCGTGAGGCCGAGCAGCTGGGCGATTCTCCGGTCGGAGAAGCCCATTTGCTTGGCCTTCCTGAGCACGGCGGGATCGCCCAGTCCGGCCGCCCGGATCGCCGGCTCGAACTCGACGATCTGCCGGATGTTCTCGAGGAACCACGGGTCGATGGCTGAGAGCCGGTAGAGCTCCTCGGTGTCCAGCCCGCGGCGATAGGCCTCGGCCACGGCGAAGCAGCGCTCGGCGTTCGGCACGCGGATCTTCTGCTTGAGCTCGTCCAGATCGGCGACGTCGCGCTCCAGCGTCAGCCCCCAGCGGTCCTGCTCGAGAGAGCGGACGGCCTTCTGCAGCGCCTCTTTGAACGTGCGCCCGATCGCCATGACCTCGCCCACCGATTTCATCTGGGTGGTGAGGGTCTGGTCGGCCTCGGGGAACTTCTCGAACGCCCAGCGCGGAAACTTGACCACGCAGTAATCGATCGTGGGCTCGAACGATGCCGGGGTCTCCCGCGTGATGTCGTTTCTCAGCTCATCGAGCGTATAGCCCACGGCGAGCTTCGCCGCGATCTTGGCGATGGGAAACCCGGTCGCCTTGGAGGCCAGGGCCGAGGAGCGGCTGACGCGCGGGTTCATCTCGATCACGACCATGCGGCCGTCCACCGGGTTGATCGCGAACTGGATATTGGAGCCGCCCGTCTCGACGCCGATCTCGCGGATGACCGCGATGGCGGCGTCGCGCATGAGCTGGTACTCCTTGTCGGTCAGGGTCTGCGCCGGCGCCACGGTGATGGAGTCGCCCGTGTGCACGCCCATGGGATCCAGGTTCTCGATCGAGCAGATGATGACCACGTTGTCCTTGAGGTCGCGCATCACCTCCAGCTCGAATTCCTTCCAGCCGATGACCGACTCCTCGACCAGCACCTGCTGGATCGGGCTCTGCTGCAGCGCCCACTTCACCGCGGCGTCCAGCTCCTCGGGGTGGTAGGCCACGGAGGCGCCCGTGCCGCCCAGGGTGAAGGACGGGCGGATGATGAGCGGGAACTGCATCCGCCGCTGGCGCATCCCGGCATTGGCCTCTTCGGGCGTCCTGCAGTAAAAGCCCTTGGGCATGGTGAGGCCGATGCGCTCCATGGCCGCGCCGAAGAGGTTCCGGTCCTCCGCGGTCTTGATGGCGGGGAGCTTGGCCCCGATGAGCTCGACGCCGTAGCGGTCGAGCGTGCCGTCCTCGGCCAGCTGCACCGCGAGGTTCAAGCCGGTCTGCCCGCCTACCGTCGGCAGCATGGCGTCGGGCCGTTCCCGCTCGATCACCTTGGCCACGAACTCGGCGGTCAGCGGTTCGATGTAGGTGCGGTTGGCCATCTCCGGGTCCGTCATGATGGTGGCCGGGTTGGAGTTCACCAGCACGACCTCGAAGCCTTCCTCGCGGAGCGCCTTGCAGGCCTGGGTGCCCGAGTAGTCGAACTCGCAGGCTTGGCCGATGACGATCGGCCCAGAGCCGATCAGCAGGATCTTCTTGAGGTCGGTCCGCTTAGGCACGGACGCCCCTCAGCGAGGCTCGCTGTTCACGAGAAGGATGCCTGCCGCCACGAGGAGCGCGCCGGCAAGCTGGCTCGCCGAGAGGGGCTCGCCCAGCTGGGCCCACCCGATCAGCACGCCGAAGACCGGCGCCAGGAAGACGAAGGCATTGACCCGGATCGCCGAGTAGCGCTGGATCAACCACGTGAACATCGCGAAGGAGAACGCCGCCGCGACGGCGCCCAGGTACAGCACCGAAGCGATCGCGGTCGGCGTGAAGCGCCACGGCTGCCCGCGCTCGAGCAGAAGCGACACGAGGAGCATCACGGGAAGCGCCGCTGCCGAGCTCCAGAGGATCAGGGCGGTCGGCTGCAGCTGTCCCACCACGCGCTTGGTGATGATGTTGTTCGCCGTCCAGCCCAGCGCCGCCAGCAGGGTCAGGGTATCGCCCAAGAGCGCCGCGCCGCCACCGCCCCCGAGCTTCTCGAAGAAGAGCAGCACCACGCCGGTGAATGCCACAGCCGTCCCGAAAAGCTTCCGCGACGTGATGGTTTCCTCGGGGAAGAACAGGGGCAGGATCAGTAGGGTAAAGAACGGCTGTGTGTTGAAGAAGATGCTGCCCCGGCCGGCAGTCGTGAGATTCAGTCCCAGGTACAGCAGCGCCTGACTCCATGCGAAGGCTCCGGCGCCCACCAGGAGATATCGCGCGTTCCGGCCCGTGTACCAGAGCGGAACGCCCTTCCAGCGGCAATAGACCGTCAGGATCGCCGCCGCCAGCCCGAAGCGGAGAGAGATGGAGCCGAAGACCGGCAGGTCCCGGAGCCCAAGCTTCACGAAGGTGAAGGAGCCGCCCCAGATGGCGGTGAGCAGCACCATCAGGGCGACGGCCCGCGCGTCCAGCCGCTCGCGCACGAGCGCTATTCTTCGACCAGGCCATACACGATCGAGGATTCCGGCGACGCCTCATCGCGCCGGTAGAGCACATCGTCGAGCCGTCCCGGACCGATCCACACGACCTCGCCATTACCCCAGAGCTTTTCGCCGAGCACGCTCATGCGTTTCTCGACTCGTTCCTTGACGGCGAGCGCCTCGAGGCTCAGCTCGCTCTCGGTAGTGAAGATCGCCCAGTCCGGTTTCTGCCCCGTTTCTTCGATCTTCCGATACGCGATCAAGTATTTCGGCATCGCGTGATCAGCCTCCCTTCTGTTGTTCCATCATGTCGACGAAGCGCGTGAACAGGTAATGAGCGTCGTGCGGGCCTGGCGACGCTTCCGGGTGGTACTGGACTGAAAAGACGGGCAGCTCGCGGTGGCGCATGCCCTCGGAGGTCCCGTCGTTGAGATTGACGTGGGTCTCCTCGAGCCCGAGCTTCGCCACGGACTTCGGATCGACGGCAAACCCGTGATTCTGGGCTGTGATCTCCACTTGGCCGGTGAGAAGATCCCGCACCGGGTGATTGGCGCCGTGATGGCCGAACTTGAGCTTGTAGGTGCTGCCGCCGAAGGCCAGGCCCAGGATCTGGTTCCCGAGGCAGATGCCGAAGATGGGGGCCTTGCCGATGAGCCCGCGCACCGTCTCGATCAGATACGGCACGGCTTCCGGATCACCAGGGCCATTCGACAGGAGTATGCCATCCGGTTTCCTCTCGAGCACCGCCGCCGCCGGTGTGCTGGCCGGCACGATCTCGACGGCGCAGCCCAGCCCCGCCAGGCACCGCAGGATATTCTGCTTGATGCCCGAGTCGAAGGCGACGACGCTCAGGCGCGGCGGGGACGGCGCGATATAGCCGCGCTTGAGATCCCATTCGCCCTGGCTCCAGTCTTGAGGCTCGGCCACCGTCACCTCGCTCACCAGGTCGCGGCCCACGAGGCCGGGCAGCCGCCGCGCCCGCTCGGCGAGCCGCAACGGGTCCGCTTCCACCGTGGAGATGACGCCTTCCTGAGCGCCGTGGTCGCGCAGATGGCGCGTCAGGGCGCGGGTGTCGATGCCCTGGATGCCGACGATGCCATGCTCCTTCATATAGTCGTCCAGCGTGCGCCGGCCCCTCCAGTTCGAGGGGAAGGGGCAGGCCTCCTTGACGATGAAGCCGTTCAGCCAGGGCCGGCGCGATTCCACGTCCTCGGGATTGATCCCGTAATTGCCGATGAGCGGGTAGGTCATGCAGACGATCTGCCCGCGGTAGGACGGGTCCGTCAGGATTTCCTGATAGCCGGTCATCGCGGTATTGAACACCACCTCGCCGGCGCCTTCGCCCGCGGCGCCGCAGGCCTCGCCGCGAAAGACTCGACCGTCGGCGAGCGCGAGGAGGGCGGGCGCCGTCATGCCGTGACCCGCGCGCCGCCCACGATGGTCATCCAGGGCGCGCCTATGCCCGTCCAGCCGCCGAAGGGCGTGTTGTGGCTGCGCGAGCGGAAGGTGGCCGGCTCCACCGTCCACGGCTGCTTGAGGTCCAGGATCGTGATGTCCGCATTGGCGCCGGGCGCGAGGCTGCCGCCGGGCAGGTTGAGCAGCCGCGCCGGCCCCGTGGACAGGCGCGCCACCAGGGTCGGCAGGTCCAGCGCGCCCGCCCGGACGAGCCGGTCGAGCAAGAGCGGCACCGCCGTCTCCAGCCCCACGATCCCATTGGCCGCTTCCGCGAACTCGCCTTCCTTGTCGGAGACGGCATGCGGGGCGTGGTCGGTGGCCACGCAGTCGATCGTGCCGTCGGCCAGCGCCTCGAGCAGCGCCTCGGCGTCGCGCTTGCTGCGCAGCGGCGGCGCCATCTTGAAATTGGGGTCGTAGCTCCGCACGGCTTCATCGGTGAGCAGGAGGTGGTGCGGGGTGACTTCGGCTGACACGCGCACGCCGCGGGCCTTCGCCTCCCGGACCATCCGCACGGCCCCCGCCGTCGAGATGTGGGCGATGTGGAGGTGGGCGCCAGTGAGCTCCGCCAGCACGATGTCGCGCGCCACCATGACCTCCTCGGCCGCCGCCGGCTGTCCCGTCAGGCCCAGTTCCGTCGAGACCAGCCCCTCGTTCATGACGCCGCGGAAGGCGAGATGGCAGTCTTCGGCATGGCTGATCAGGGGCGTGCCGAAGGGCAGGGCGTACTCCATGGCGCGCCGATAGAGCTCAGCGTTCATCACGCACTTGCCGTCGTCGGAGAAGGCGACGCAGCCACCCTCGGCGAGCTCCGCCAGCTCGGCGAGCTGCGCGCCCTCGAGATTGCGCGTGACGGCCCCGATCGGATAGACGCGCACCACGCCTTCCACCCGAGCCTTGGCGAGGATGTAGTCGGTGACGGCGCGGTTGTCGTTGACGGGGAAGGTGTTCGCCATGCAGCACACCGCCGTGAAGCCGCCCGCCGCCGCAGCCCGGGTTCCCGTGGCCACGGTTTCCTTGTACTCGTAGCCCGGCTCGCGCAGATGCACGTGGATGTCGATGAAGCCCGGGCAGATGACCTTGCCCACGGCCTCCACGACCTCGACGCCGTTCGCCGCCTTGAGCCCCTTGCCCACTTTGGCGATGCGGCCGTCGGACACCAGCACATCCTGGACCCCGTCGATGCCGCTGGCGGGATCCACCACGCGTCCGTTCTTGATGAGGAGGCTCATGCCGCCTTGCTCCCGGCGAGCAGGTAGAGCACGGCCATGCGCACCGCCACGCCATTGGCCACCTGGTTGAGGATCACCGAGTACTGGCTGTCGGCCACCTCGGGCGCCAGCTCGACGCCGCGGTTGACCGGGCCCGGGTGCATGATGAGCACGTCGGGGCGACAGTGCTGGAGCTTGGCCAGCGACAGCCCCCAGACTCGCGAGTACTCGCGCAGGGACGGGATCAGCCCGCCCTCCATCCGCTCCTGCTGCAGCCTCAGCATCATGATGACGTCGGAGTTTGCGATGGCCTCCTCGAGCCGATAGCTGACCTTGACGCCGAGCTCTTGGCAGGCCGGCGGGATCAGGGTGGGCGGTCCCGCGACGGTCACCGTCATGCCCATCCTCCGCATGCCGTGGATGTCCGAGCGGGCGACGCGGCTGTGGGCCACGTCGCCCACGATGGTCACGTTGAGCCCTTCCAGGTGTCCCTTCTTCTGCCGGATCGTCAGCAGATCCAGCAGCGCCTGGGTCGGGTGCTCGTGGGCGCCATCGCCGGCATTGACCACCGAGCAGGCCAGGTTCCGGGCCAGCAGCGCCGGCGTGCCGGAGGCCTTGTGGCGCACCACGACCACGTCGGGGCTCATAGCCTCGATGTTCTTGGCGGTGTCCAGCAGGCTCTCGCCCTTTTCGGCGCTGGAGCCCGAGGCCGAGAAATTGATCACGTCCGCCGACAGCCACTTGCCCGCGATCTCGAACGAGGTGCGCGTCCGCGTCGAGGCCTCATAGAAGAGATTCACCACCGTCTTCCCGCGGAGCGTCGGCACCTTCTTGATCTCGCGGGTGGCGATCTCCCGCATGGACTCCGCCGTGTCGAGCACGTCCGTGATCTCCGCGGCGTCCAGCTCCTGCATGCTCAGGAGGTCCTTGCGCTTCCAGCCCATGGTCTTACTCCTCCAGGCTCTCGGTCTGTGTATCGGGTACTGGTTCTTGTATCACCACGCGGTCGACGCCGTCGTGCTCCCGGAGCATGACGGCCACGGCTTCGCGGCGGCTCGTCGGGAGGTTCTTGCCGACGTAGTCGGGACGGATCGGCAGCTCGCGATGGCCGCGGTCGACGAGGACGGCCAGGCGGATGGCGTGCGGCCGCCCCAGGTCCATGAGCGCGTCCATCGCGGCCCGGATCGTGCGCCCCGTGAAGAGAACGTCGTCCACCAGCACCACGGTGCGGCCCTTGAGCGGGAAGCCGATCTCGGTGCCGCGCACGATGGGTTGCTCGGCCTTGAGCGCAAGGTCGTCGCGGTACAGGGTGATGTCGAGCGCCCCGACATCGGGCTTGGTGCCCTCGATGGCCCTCATCTTCTCGGCAATGCGGTGGGCCAGCGTGACGCCGCGAGTCTTGATGCCGACCAGGGCGACATCGCGGACGCCGCCGGCCTGCTCGACGATCTCGTGGGAGATGCGGGTGAGCGCGCGCTCCAGCGTGGCCTCGTCCAGGACCTCGGCCTTCTCGCGGAAGGTCATACGCACCCCACCGGCGCGTAAAAAAAACGCCCCTGACGGGGCGCTGGGGTACTGCCGCTAGCCTTCTGGTACTTCATTGCGTGCTCCTTGCCGGCCTCGCTGGGCCCGCTTAAAGGAGGTTTCTGAATGGCTCGCTACTCTACACTCGCCCTCCTGCGATTGTCAAGCGTGCAGAGCCCGCCACGCCAGCCGCATGCCGAGGAGCGCGTCGGCTCCCGAGGTGTGGCCCACCGACAGCAGCCGCCTCGCCCCTTCGCGCGCCTTGGCCTCGGACGCTGCCATGACCAGAGCGATCATCGGCTCGGAGAAGGCGCCGTCGAGAGCATGGAGCAAGAACTCCCGGCCCACGTCGGTAGTCGCACCGCGCGCCGCCGTCGCGAGCTGACGGCGGAGCGCCGGTCTGCGGCCGAGGAACTCCGGCCGCACACGCCGGAGCATGGCGAGGGCACCGACGACGCAATCGTCGCCCGCCGGCGTGAGCCCTTCTCCCAAGCCGATGAGCGCTCGGGCGCCGTCGAGGAAGGCGCCCGAGTCGGCGCGTCCGATACCGTCTGCCAGTCGCTCCCGGCC
>JBKPCB010000030.1:0-13092 GCA_046727155.1 Candidatus Methylomirabilota bacterium
GCCTGGATGTCGTTGAAGCGCAGGTTGAAGCCGACCTCGGCATGCACGTCCTTGTTGAGCCGGCCGTGATCGCGCAGCCGGCGACAGCGCGCCGCCACGTCGTCGTCATCGGTCACGAGCAGTCCGCCGTCACCCATCACCGTCAGGTTCTTGGACGGGTAGAACGAGAAGACGCCGGCCCGGCCGAATCCGCCGACCTTCTTGCCCTGCCAGGCGGCGCCGTGGGCCTGCGCGCAATCCTCGAGGAGCCAGAGGCTGCGCTCGGCGCAAAGCTTCAGGATGCCGGGCAGATCGGCCGGCTGGCCATAGAGATGAACGGGCACGAAGCCCACGGTCCGGGGACTGATCTTGCCCGCGGCGTCGTTGAGATCCACGGTATACGAGTCGTCGGTGTCCACGAAGATGGGCACGGCGCCCGCAAAGCAAATGGCCTCGACCGTGGGGAAGGCGGTGTGCGAGGGGACCAGCACCTCGTCGTCGGCTTTGACGCCGAAGGCCTTGAGCGCCATCCAGAGCGCGGCCGTGGCGCTCGACGTGAGCACCGCGTGCCTGGCGCCGTTGTAGCGCGCGAACTCGGCCTCGAAGGCCTTGCACTCTGGGCCGAGAATGTACTTGCGCGAGTCGATCGCGGCGAGCACGGCGGCCTTGATCTCATCGTCAACGGGCGGGCGGGACAGCGGGATCGGCATCAGCGGGTTCCTCCTGGGGGATGAAGATGGCTGTATTGGCCGCGATAGTACAGCATGGGCTCCAATCCGGCGTCGGCGCGGCAATCGGCGGCATCGACCCGCGCGACGAAGATCGTGTGATCCCCGCCCGGATAGGCATGGATCACGGTGCATTCGAGCTCGGCCAGCGCGTCTTTGAGCAGCGGCAGCCCAAGGGCGCCCTGCCGGTAATCGCTGCCTTCGAACTTCTCGGCGCCGCTGAGCGACGACGACGCGAATCGGCGCGAGACCGCTTCCTGGGTCGTGCTGAGAATGTTCACGGCGAAGCGGCCGGCGGCCAGAATCGCCGGGTAGGCCTGCGCCTTGTGGGCCACGCAGACCAGCACGAGGGGCGGATCGAGCGATACCGAGGCGAAGGCGCTGGCGGTGAGGCCCGTCGGGCGCCCCTCTGGATCGCAGGCCGTGATCACGGTGACGCCCGTCGCGAAGTGGCCGAGAACGCGGCGAAACTCGTCAGGTCCAAGCACTCGACCTTTGTAACAGGTCCAGCCGGTTTTTTCAAGTTCTCCAAGGGCTTGGACGACACCGTCGGTCCCCTTCGCGTTGACTGTAGGGGCTCCTGCCCCTATACTCCGACTTGACCGGCACCTCTGAATTCCCGGAGCCCTCAGGAGCCATATGACCGCGCAGGCCGCCGTCAACGAAGCCGCCGTCCTCGATGCTCTCCGTACCGTCCAGGACCCCGAATCGCGCAAAGACATCGTCAGCCTGGGGCTGGTGAAAGAGCTCCGCATCGAGGACTCCGTCGTCTCGTTCACGCTGGCGTTCACGAATCAGCCCCCGGCCGCCAAGGTGGCCCTGCACAGCGGCGCCTCCAAGGCCGTCTCGCAGATTCCGGGAGTCGCGAAGGTGCAGGTCAAGATGGGCGGCGCCCAGGCCGGGCGCCCCGCGCCAGCCGGCGGCCCGCCGCCCGCCGCCGACTTCATTCCCGAGGTCAAGCAAACCATCGCGGTGTCCTCGGGCAAGGGCGGCGTGGGCAAATCCACGGTGGCGGTGAATCTGGCGCTGGCCTTGAAGCAGACGGGCGCGACGGTGGGCCTTGTCGACGTGGACGTCTACGGTCCCGACGTGCCGCTGATGATGGGCGCCAAGGGCCAGCCGGGAATGTTCGACAACAAGATCATCCCAGTGGAGGCCCACGGCATCAAGATCATGTCCATCGGGCTGCTGGTCCAGGAGCGCGAGGCGCTCGTCTGGCGCGGGCCGATGATCCACTCGGCCGTCCAGCAATTCCTCCGCGACGTCGCCTGGGGACCGCTCGACTACCTGGTCTTCGACATGCCGCCCGGCACGGGCGATGCCCAGCTCTCGCTCTCACAGATCGTGCCGCTCTCGGGCGTGGTGATGGTCACCACGCCCCAAGACGTGGCGCTGCTCGACGTGCGCAAGGCGCTCGCGATGTTCCGCAAGCTCAACGTGCCGATCCTGGGGCTCGTCGAGAACATGAGCTGCTTCATCGCGCCCGATACCGGGAAGCGATACGAGATCTTCGGCGAAGGAGGCGGCCAGCGCGTCGCCGACGAGTTCGGCGTGCCGCTGCTCGGTCAAATCCCGCTCGAGATGGAGACGCGAAAGGGCGGCGACGCCGGTGTTCCCATCGTGGTGGGCCAGCCGGCCTCGGCGCAGGCGGAAGCCTTCCGCAAGGTCGCGGCCGCGGTGACGGCGCGGCTGGACGCCGTGTCGGGGCTCAAGCTGCCGACCATCAGCTGAGTCGAGAGCCGAGGCCAGTGGGTGCGCCGGTATTCGTGCCGATCTTCCCGCTACCTGATCTCACCTTTTTCCCTCATACCTTCCTGCCACTGCACGTCTTCGAGGCCCGGTATCGCGCCATGGTCACGGACTGCCTCGCGCGCGACAAACGGCTGGCGATGGTGGGGCTCCGGCCGGGGTACGAAGCCACCTATGAGGGCAAGCCCGCCGTGAAAAGCGTTGCCGGGGTGGGCCGCATCGTGCAGTGGGAGCGGCTGGCCAATGGCCGCTACAATATCCTGCTCCAGGGCGAGTGCCGCGCGCGCATCGACCGCGAGCTGCCCACCGACACGCTCTATCGCGTCGTCACTGCCACGCCGCTGGGCGAGGTGGGCGGGGACGATCCGGCCTCGGCCTCGCTCGCCGAACAGGTCCGGCGGCGCTGCCTGCAGATACTGGAGGCGGTGGGGCGGTCGTCGTCCGGACTTCGGGATTCCCTCAACGCCGTAAGCGCGCCCGGCCAGCTCTGCGATCAGATCGCCTCGGCCGTGATCCCACGAGTCGGCGTGCGCCAGGCGCTCCTGGAGGAGCTGGACGTGCGTCGCCGACTCGAGCGGCTCAGCGCCGCGCTGGACGACCTGCACACGCAACTCACCGGAGGAAGCGCGTGAAGCGGGCGCTCGCGGGGCTCGGCCTGCTGCTCATCCTGGCCGGCGGCGCCGACGGTGCCATCCAGTGGGGCTGGCTCGGCGTGCGCATCCGGGATCTGTCCGAGCAGGAGATGGACGAGATCTCGCAGAAATACGGGCTGCGCGAGGGATTCGGCGCGATAATCCTCGAAGTGATCAAGGAGACGCCGGCGGAGGCCTCGGGACTTCGCACCGGCGACCTCATCGTCGCATTCAGCGATCGCCCGGTGACGGACACGCGCACCCTGCAGCGCTATGTCGCCTCGGCCGGCGTCGGGCAGACGGTGAGGCTCACCGTGCTTCGCCGCGACGAAGGGCGCCGGCCAGTGTCGATCCGTATCGGCCTCATGCCCGACTCGGTGGCGGCCGAGCGCGTCGCGGCGGAGTACGGTTTCCTGATGCGTGATCCGGAGAGCCAGCTCGAGTCGGCCAATGGGCGGCCGGCCGGTCCGCCCGCCGTGGCCGCGGTGCTGGCGCGGAGCCGCGCCGAGAAGGCAGGCCTGCACATCGGCGATGTCCTGCTGGAGTTGGGCGGACAGCCGGTCGGCACGCTGGAGGCCGCGAGGGGAGCCTTGCTGGCCGCGGGGCCCGATGGCCCGCTAGGGCTCCTCGTGAATCGGGACGGGGACCGCGTGCGGATGCTGCTCGAAAAACGGAACGTGCCGTAGAGGAAGAAGGAGGACCCTATGCCCCATTACGAGTTCTACTGCGCGAAGTGCAAGAAGGAAGTCGCGATCTTCCTGTCGCTCGGAGAGCGGGAGCGCGGAGAGTACAAGTGTCCCGGCTGCGGCGGCAAGCAGCTGCAGCCGCTGATGGGCACGGTCTTTACACAAACCTCGAGGAAGTCTTAAGGAGAGGCGAATGAGCCTGAAAGGCAAACGGATCGCAATTCTCGCCGAAAACATGTACCAGGAGATGGAGTTGTGGGTGCCCTATTACCGGATGAAGGAAGAGGGCGCCGATGTCAAAGTGGTGGGGGCTGGCGGCGCCAAGTCTTACGCCTCCAAGCACGGCTACCCGGTCAACGTGGACGTCCAGGCCGATGCCGTGAAGGCCGTGGAGTTCGACGCCGTGATCGTTCCTGGCGGCTATGCGCCCGACATGATGCGGCGGCACGATGCCATGGTGGGCCTGGTGCGCGAGGCGGCCCAGCAGGGCAAGGTGGTCGCCGCCATCTGCCACGCGGGCTGGATGCTCTGCAGCGCCGGAATCATCAAGGGCAAGAAGGTCACCTCGTTCTCCTCGATCAAGGACGACATGGTGAACGCGGGCGGCCAGTGGTCGGACAGCGAGGTCGTGGTGGACGGCAACCTGGTCACGTCGCGGAAGCCCGACGATCTGCCGGCCTTCTGCCGCGAGATCATCAAGGCGCTGTCCAAAAGCGCTTAGGGGGCCGAGTGGCTGGTTAGTATAATGCCCGGGACATGATCGTCCTGGGGATCAACGAGACACACTGCGCGACGGCGGCCGTCCTCCGGGACGGCCGCATCGTCGGCTGCGCCTCCGAAGAGCGCTTCACCCGCCTCAAGAACGACGCCGGCTACCCGCGACAGGCCATCGACGCCCTGCTGCGGGAGCTGGGCATCGCCCCTGCCGAGATCGACCTGGTCGCGCTGGCCGGCGCCCGGGCCGCCTCTCGCGAATGGCTCAATCGCGTGATGCACGACGAGGACTACGCCAAGGAGTACTACGGAGTCTCCTGGCCCTCGCCGAAGCGCGCGTTTCAGAAGAAGATCCGGAAGCTCGGTGCCAAGTTCGGGCTGATCGACGCCTCGCGCGGAAAGTTCGGCATCTCCCAGCGCGAGCGGCTGGGCTTTGTGACCGGCCATCTGGACATCCCGAGCGACCGGATCGTCTGCCTCGATCACCATACCTGTCACGCCGCCGCGGCCTATCACGGCTCGGCCTTCGCGGGACGCGACGCGCTGGTGCTCACCAACGACAATTCGGGCGACGGCCTCTGCGCGACCGCGTCGACGGGGCGGGGGCTCGGGCTGACGCGCCACGAGGCCACGCCGAGCGCGCCGGGCTCGCTCGGGGCCTTTTATTCCTTCGTCACGCTGGCGCTCGGCATGAAGTTCGGCGAACACGAGTACAAGGTGATGGGCATGGCCCCCTATGCCCAGGAGAAGTACGCCGAGCGGGCCGAGCGCGCGCTCCGGGACGTCTTCGAGCTGGACGAGGGCCGCCCGGCGCGCTTCCGCTGGCTCAAGCCGGGAGAGCGCTATCAGCTCCTGCTGCGCGCGACGCTGGGCCATCGCTTCGACGCCGTCGCGGGAGGCGCCCAGCGCCTGCTCGAGGACGCGCTGCTCCGCTGGACCCGGCTCATGCGCCGGCGCTATGCGGGCGGCCGCCTGGCCCTGGGCGGCGGCGTGTTCATGAACGTCAAGGCCAATATGCTGATCGCGCAGGAGGACTGGGTCGAAGATCTCTTCGTCTTTCCCTCATGCGGCGACGAGTCCAACGCGGTGGGCGCGGCCTACCTCGGCTATATCGAGGAGTGCGGACGTCGCGGCAACACCCCCGCGCCGCAGCCCTTCGGGCCGGCCTATCTCGGGCCCTCGGTGACCGACGAAGAAGCGGAATCGGTGATCCGCGAGCGGGGGCTCGAGGGCAAGTACAAGGTGGCCTTTCACGACCGGATCGAAGAGCGCATCGCCGATCTCCTGGTATCGGACGGCGTCGTGGCCCGCTGCGCCGGACGCATGGAGTTCGGCGCCCGCGCCCTCGGCAATCGCTCCATCCTGGCCAACCCGTCGGATCACCGCGTGGTCCCGCTCATCAACCGTATGATCAAGAACCGGGACTTCTGGATGCCGTTCGCGCCGACGATCCTGGCCGAGCGCGCCTCGGACTATCTCGTGAATCCGAAGGGACTGACCTCACCCTACATGATGCTGGCCATGCCCACGCGGCCGGAGGCGCGCGATCCGCTGACGGCGGCCCTCCATCCGCAGGACGGCACGGCGCGGCCCCAGATCCTCGAGCAGGCGTGGAACCCCGCGTATCACGCCGTGATCAGCGAGTTCCAGCGCCGCACGGGCGTGGGCGCCGTCCTCAATACCTCGTTCAACCTCCACGGCGAGCCCATCGTGTGCAGCACGGCGGACGCCGTCGACACCTTCGAGCGGTCGGGCCTGCCCCACCTCGCCGTCGGCCACTGGCTCATCTCGAAGAAGTGAGGGTGGGGCTTCCAACCGTCGACGCGCCGTGCTTCCTCTGTGGCGGCGCTGAAGCCGAGCCCGTCTGGACGACACCCGATCGCGCCTTCGCCGTCCCCGGCCTGTACACCGTGGTCCGCTGCCGCCATTGCGGCTTCCTCTACCAGCGTCCGCGCGTGAGCGACGCGCATCTCGCGGACTGCTATCCGGACCACTATCCCCGCCACCAGGAGCCGTCGCCGCGGATCCCGTTCAAGGGCTCGCCGGAGCGGGTGAGGGCCGCGCGCTGGGCACTGGCTAGCCGTCTCGGCTACGAGCGCTTTCGCGAAGCCGCCGGCCCTCTCACGCGGCTTCGCGCCAAGTGGCTGGCGCGCAAGATCAAGTGGGATTGCCCGCCCTGGCGCGGGCAGGGGCGCTACCTCGACGTGGGCTGCGGCTCGGGCGGCAGCCTCGGCGTCGCCCAGGCGCTCGGCTGGCAAGTGGCGGGCATCGAGATGGACGCCACTGCGGCGGACAAAGCCCGGCGCTTCGCTCACGAGGTGCACGTGGGCGACGTCCTCACGGCGCCCTTCCGCGGCGGTCGCTTCGACGTGGTGACCGCATTTCACGTGCTCGAGCACGTGGCCGACCCCGTCGTGGTGGTGCGGCGCATGCTCCAATGGCTGGCACCTGATGGGCTCGCGATCATCGAGGTGCCGAACGCGGGCGGCCTCGGCGCCCGGCTCTTCGGCCGAGCCTGGTCAGGACTCGAGCTGCCCCGCCATCTCTCCCATTTCACTCCCGAGAGCCTCGGGCGCGTCGTGCAACAGGCGGGCGGCCGAGTCGAGTGGTGCTGGCATCAGGCCAAGCCGCGCTACTACCTCTGGAGTCTGGGCTTCTGGCTTCGCGACCGTGGATGGAACGGGCTCGCGCGCTTCTGTGAATGGCGGCCGGTCTATGGCCTGCTCAAGCTCGTCCTCGAGCTCACGCTGCCGCTCGTCCGTTTGGCGCGCCGGGGTGAAGTCGTCCGCGTCGGTATCCAGGCTCGGCGCTAGCGCGCGAGCCAGACGCCCCAGAAGTGCAGGTAGGGATCCGGACGGAAGCCCCGCAGCTCCTTGCGCGCCACCTGCAGCTGGAAATAATCGCCGAGCTTCACCCGCCCCACGTCTTCGTAGAAGAGCGCCTGGATTCGCTCGATGATCGCCCGGCGCTTTTTCGGATCCGACTCGCGCGCCAGGTCGGCGAGGAGCCGGTCTTTCTCCTCGAGACACCACCAGCCGGGCCAATTGCACTGCAGCGCCGTCGCCAGCGCGGGATCCGGGTCGAAGGTGAAGCCGGTCGAGAAGATGTCGAAGAGCTCGGGCTTGTTGCGGCGCTGGACCAGGGTCGCCCAGTCCAAAACCTGAAGATCCACGACGAAGCCCGCTTCCTCCATCTGCTGCTTGGCCATGACCGCCGTGTTGAACATCCACTCGTATTCCTTCGTCGTGATCCAGCGAACAGGTTGGCCCGAGTAGCCCGCCTCTTTGAGGAGCTGGCGCGCCCGCTCCTTGCTCTTCTGGTTGTAGCCGGTGACGCCGGTCTGTGAGTGCCAGGCCGGTTGCTCAGGGTAGAAGAGCGTGCCGGACAGCCGGTAGAAGCTCTTGTTGCCGACGCCGGCTGCCATGACCGGCTCCAGATCCAGGAGGGCGAGGAAAGCCTGACGGACCTTCTTGTTTGCCATCACGCCCTGCTTGTGATTCGGCACCGCCGTGATCCAGCCGTAGGGCTTGACCACCACCGGCTGGATGTCGGAGCGTCCCCTGAGCGAGTCGTACTTGTCCTGGTTGATGGTCTGGGCGAAGTGATATTCGCCGGTTTCCACGCCGGCCAGCCGCACCGCCACGTCGGGGACGGGAATGAAGAGGATCTCGTCCACATAGGCCGTGCGCCTGCCGCCGTAGCCATCGGGCGCCTCGCGACGCGCGGCATAGTCTTTGAAGCGGGCCAACTTGATATGGCGGTCGGGCCTGTGCTCGACAAATCGGTAGGGGCCCGTGCCGATGTACTCCTTCAGCGGCGCCTCGCCCGCCGCGACCACGAGCTCCTTCGGATAGATGGCGGCGCCGTTGTTCGGCCGGCCGAGCCCGTAGAGAAGAGAGCCCGAGGGCTCTTTGAGATAGATGACGACGGTGTAGGGGTCCTTGGCCTCGATGGCTTCGACGCCGCGCCAGAGCGCCTTGCCGCTGGTGGCCATCTTGCCCCAGCGCGACAGCGAGGCCACGACGTCCTCCGAGGTCATCTCCTTGCCGTTGTGGAAGCGGACGCCCTTTCTGAGCGTGATCGTGTAGCGGCGCCCCGCGTCGCTCACGCTGTACCCCTCGGCCAGCATGGGGATCGGGGTGAAGTTCCGGTCGTACGTGAATAGGCCTTCGAAGATGTGGAAGCCGATCTCTTGCGTGATGACGGCCGTGGTCCAGTGCAGGTCCAGGGAGGGTGGCTCGCCGATCATCGCCGCCTTGAGCGTGCCGCCCGCGCGGGGCGCCTCCTGCGCGAGCGCGGCCGGAGCCGCGGGTCCGACGATGAGCAGGGCGAGCACCAGCAGAGCGAGGGTCATGCGCCCCTTCATTGCAGCCACCTCCCGGTGGAGTCACGGCGTGAGAGGACTATGGCCGAACTTTTCCCGGGCGTCAAACGAGCCACGCCGACAGCGCTCGGGAGTCGCTGTCCACTGAGCCCGGTGGGGTTACACTGGCGCCACGGTCCTTGACCCCGAGGAGGCGATCATGAGCTCAGCCGACCGGATCCGCGGATTCAGCGTCGTCATGCAGCCTGGTGACGGTCCATCGTACTGGCAACCCGTTCCGGCCAATGGCCACGCTGATCCGAAGCTCGTCCCGGCCGTCACGCGCTTCGAGGGCTTGTCGATGGGCTTCCAGACCATCGCTCCAGGCGGGCGAATCCGCGAGCACTCGCATGGCGGGCAGATCGAACTGCAGATCTGCTTCCGCGGCCGGGGGCGCGCGCTGGTGGACGGGGCCAGCCATCCGCTGGTGCCCGGGACGGCCTGCTTTCTCGGGCACGAGGTCAAGCACGAGATCGTCAACGACAGCCCGGAGGAGCTGGTGCTGCTCTGGGTCGTGTCGCCGCCGGGTCTCGAGCATTTTTTCGAGACCATTGGCCGTCCCCGCGAGGCCGGCGCGCCGGCGCCTCCGCCCTTCGAACGGCCCAGTGATGTGATCGCGATCGAGCGCCAGATGGGGATGAACGACACGAAGTGAGCGGCGCGCGGGATAGTGGGCGTCAGCTGGAATTCCCGGACGGCTCGAGCGGATGCCGGCCGAGCGCGATCGTGGCGCCCACGATGAACAGGAGCGT
This sequence comes from Candidatus Methylomirabilota bacterium, assembly GCA_046727155.1. Lineage (GTDB taxonomy): Bacteria > Methylomirabilota > Methylomirabilia > Rokubacteriales > CSP1-6 > DASSSH01. The sequence continues at coordinate 9,604 of JBKPCB010000030.1, forward strand.
GACGGCGCTCAGAAGCGCATAGAGCTCGTCCGGGTAAAGGGGAAACATCGCCATCATCCCGCCGGAAGCGGACAAGGCACACAGCGCGGCCCCGATGCCCTCTCGGCGGTCGCCGACGAGGCCGTAGGCGGCAAGGATCGCGTAGTAGTAGCAGGTCGCCTCACCGACGCCTCCGATCAGGCCGACGCCAAGAATCCCCGCGACCCAATCATGTTGTTCGCGGACTGCCCATCCCAGCAGGACCACGAAGGCGATGGCCGCGGCGACGAACAAAGGGCGCCGCCGGGCCGATGCCTGGTGGCGCGCGTCTTCCCACGACAGGCCGGGAGCATCCTTGAGGAGTCGAGCGCGGTGCTCGTGATCGTAGGCGGCAAGCGTTGCGAGGCCCATACGATTGGCGGTGGGGGTGGTGACGTGCTTGAAGCTATTGGCATTGAATCCCGCCCAGGCATTCCAGCCTCCGGCGACCGCGGATCCGAGCGGAACCAGGATGGCCACGGCCAGCGCGGAGCCGAGCGCCAGCGGCCGGTATGGACGGGAGAATTCCACGGCCCGCCGGGTCAAGAGTCGGGCCACGCCCTTCAGCGCGATCCCGCCCAGGAGGAACGCTGGGTAGACGCGCAGGAGCGCCGCCCATGTCAGCGAGAATCCGGCCAGGCGGGGAGAGCCGCGGCGGAGCAGGCAGAGGCCGACCATCGAGAGCGCCAGCCAGTCTTGACGGAGGATGGACCCGCCCGTCCATGCGAAGCGCGCGGGAAAGTTCGTTCCCCAATAGATCAGCGCCACGCACATCGCGCGCCACCCGAATGCCCACGCGACGGCGCCCCACATGCCAAGGAGCAGGAGGGGATCCAGGGCCACCAGAAGCACGATCTGAGTCCACGAGGCCGGGCCGGTATTCGCCAGGGCCGTGCCGAGCACGCCCCAGACGGGCGTGGCATTGTAGCCGTAATCCTGGAACAGTCTCTCCCAGAGCGTCGGATCCATGCGCTCCCGAAACCACCTGATGTCCTGCTGGAACGAGGCCCACCGCTCCGGCGAGAAGCGCGCCGTGCAGGCCTGTGGCTCGGTGAGGATCCGGCCGCCAAGGACGAGGCGGTCCGTCTCCAGATCGCGCACCGAACGCATCCGCACGCGCTCGCCAAGCCCATCCTCGGAGTCCGCGATCACCGCGCAGCGGTAGAGGCGCGTGTAGCCGAGCTCGCGGAAATACTTGGCCCCGAAATAGTAGTGGAAGGCATCCGAGCCATGCACGAAGCCCGGGCGGAATTGCAGGAAGTTTCCCCAGCAGATCGCGCCGAGCAGACCGAGGGCGAGCAGGAGCGCGTCGCGTTGACGCCGATGCCCGTCAGGGCGGCCTGAGCGCCGAAGCCACCAGCCCCAGAGCAGGAGGGCCGCGCCGAGCGAGGCCACGGACAGCTTCGCGAGCGCAGGAATCATCGCGGTGATCCGCGTCAGCGATAATCTTCGGCCAGGTCGAGAGGCTCCCAACCGAGGACGGCGCGCGGGTGCTCGAGGTCACGGTAGCCCCATTTGTTCCGCGAGGTGCCGAAGAAGATCTCGTACCGAAGCGAGGGGGGCGCCGCCACGCAGCGCTCGAGCAGCGCCGCGATGTCGCGCTGGCTGCACCAGACTGAAAAATCCCGAGCGCGCAAGGGCCGGTCCTCCGCATTGACGCGGCCGATGCGAACGCAGATCACCGACAGGCCGTGGGCATCGGCATAGTGGCGGCCGAGGGCCTCGCCCCAGACCTTGCTGACGCCGTAGAGCCCCGCAGGCCGAACCGGCGAGAGGTGGGTGACCATCGGCCATGACTTCAGTCCCTCATAGCGCCCCGCCACGAGGTCGCTGTAGGGCTTTTCGCGCTCGACGGCGCTCACGGTGGCTCCGCTCGAAGCGAACACGACCCGCTTGACCCCGGCCTTGCGCGCGGCCTCGTAGACGTTGAGCGTGCCGAGGACATTGTTCCGCATGACGCTGTCCTCGGGCGGGTTTGGGCTTGAGGCGTCGGCCGCGAGGTGGACGACGGTGTCCACGCCCGCGAATGCGGGCTCGATGGCCGGAGCATCCGCGATGTCGGCGCAGTGGCAGGGCACACCCTCGAGGGCGCCGCGGTTGAGCGCGCGCAGGCCGTAGCGCCCGTCGAGATGCCTCCGGAGCGCGCGGCCGATGAGGCCGCTCATCCCGGTCACGAGTACGGTGCGCATGGACGCTACGGGTTCTTGAGCCGCATGTCCTCGTGTGACGGGAACGGATACATCGGGATGGAATTGATGGTGTGGTCGGCCAGCCGCGGCCCCACGCCCATCAGCCCGCGCAGGTCCATGAGCGGCGCGAACATCGCCCGGTCGATGGTGAGCTGTTGGATGCGATGGAGCACGGCCTCGCGCTTCACAGGGTCCCGCTCGCGCGCCTGCTGCTGGAACATCTCGTCGATGTCGGGATAGCCGCCGTACGCCGAGCCGCCCTTGGAGTACATGAACGACTCCACGCGGCTGGCGGCATTGCCCGAGTTCCCCACAGCGACGAGGAACAATCCGCGGAGCTTCTTCTCCTGCCAGGCGGCGTAGAACGCGGCGCGCTCCATTTGCCGCAGCCTCACCCGGATCCCCACCGCGTTGAGGTTGTTCATCGCAGCCTCAGCCACCGTGGAGAAGCCAGGAATGGGCACGAACTCGCCGGCGTCGAGGCCCTTCGGATAGCCGGCCTCGGCGAGCAGCTGCTTGGCCTTCTGGGGATCGTAGGGCGGTGGCGCGACCTGCAGCGCGAAGTCCATCACGCGAGGGACGATGACCCCGGCGGGCGGGCAGTAGCCCAGACAGGCGGCCTCGCTCGTCCCCTTGCGATCCAGGGCGTAGTTCACCGCCAGCCGCAGGCGCTTGTCGTGCCAGGGCGATTTGGGATCCCACTGGTCGGCGAACTCGATCCAGAAGACGGACGCGTGGCGCGTGGCCACCAGCGCGAATCGTGGATCACGCTTCACCGCCTCCCCTTCGGGCCCGTCCAGGAAATAGGCGATGTCCGTCTCGCCGCTCTTCAGCATCGCCAGCCGCGTGGTGCTGTCGGGCACGCTCTTCATGGTCAGGCGCTTGACGTAGGGCACATGCCGCCAGTGCCCCGGGAAGGCTTCCAGGACCACGTCGACGCCGGGCCGGTGGCTCACGAACTTGTAGGGACCCGCGCCGACCGGCCGCTGCCGGAAGCCGTCGGCCCCGACCTGCTCGAAGTACTTCCTGGGAAGGACGATCCCGGCGGCCGTCGCGGTGGTCCCGTAGAAGGTCATGAAATCCGGCCACGGCTCTTTCAGATGAAAGCGAATGACGAGCGGATCGACGATCTCGACCTGCCGCACGCGGGCGCGAAGCTCTCTGGACCCGGCGCCCGCGTAGCGCTCGAAGCTGAACTTGACGTCGTCGGTGGTGATGGGGTCGCCATTGTGGAACTTGAGCCCGCGGCGCAGCTTGAACTCATACACCAGCCCGTCGGGAC
>JBKPCB010000031.1:0-18806 GCA_046727155.1 Candidatus Methylomirabilota bacterium
GCTCCCGGCCGTCAGCCAACTCACCAAGCGTTTGACTCCCTCACCTAGCATCTCGCGCTCGCCTCGCTCGCGTAGCGTTGTCAACGGCGCCGCGAAAGCCAGGCTCAACTGCTGGATCGCCGCGCCCGCCGTCAGGTAGACACCATTGGCGAGGCCGAAGTAGCTGACCTGCGCGTAGTCGCGGGAGACGGCACGCACCAGCGCCTCGCCGCTCGCCTGAAAGGCGATGGCGAGCAAGTTGCCGGCGAAAAAGATTAGGCCGAACTGCACGTACGGCATCACGTAGCCAAGGTCAACCCGCAGCCGCGACAGCGAGAGGCGGGACCTGTTCCACCAGATCCCGACGCCCATCGTGCTCAGCTCCGTGAGGAGCAATCCCAGGCAAGCACCGCGGAATCCGGCCAACGCGAACCCCGGGACGACAAAGGCAATGAGTAGCCACCGGCTCAGCAGTTCTCCAATGCCCCAGCGCGCCGCCTGGTTGAGCCCCAGGAAAAACGAGAATAGGCACTGCGAGACCGCTCGCGCGAAGACCGCCGCGGCGGCGGCGACCAGCGCGACCGGATCGAGCTCACGCAGCCAGAGAACCGTGACAGCTAGAAACGCAGCGGACGCCACCGTGCCACTGGCCAGTCGGAGAGCGAGCAGGTTGCCGAACAGCCGCCGCAGATCCGCGAGGTCGGGCCTGCCGCTGAGCTCTGGCACGTGGCGGCCAATGACCTCCGTAAAGCCCAGCGCGCTGCACATCACGAACAGCGTACCCAGGGATAGGACCAACGCATAGCGGCCGTAGATCTCCGGCCCCATGAGCCGGGGTACCAGCGCAGCGAAAAGGAAGCCGGCGGCAACGAGCCCGCCCCGCTGTGCCAGCAGCAACCCGGCGTTGCGAAGCGCGACCCGTGCGTGAGCGTGTCTCACGAGAGACACCGGTCGGTGGCTCGCGTGATGCGCGGCCGCACAACGGATCGCGTCATTGCGCACCGCACAGCTTCATCGATTCGATCGGCGCGTCCGCCTTGATGAACTGCTCGAGCGCGCACCAACGCTCGCGCACGAGCATGTCCAGATCCCGGCCGACGGTCGGCTTAGTGGCACACTTGCCCTCGAGAAACGTCCGGCCACAGGGATCGATGCCCCACAGGTTCGCGTTCGCCCCATCCTGCCCGCCGAAGTCGGCGTACCCCTAGACGGACGTGATCGCCCGTGGAACCGCGTGACAGATCTGGTTGCCTGCGCTGCCGCTGAAGCAGTTCAGACGAGGCCCCCTATTCTCGCTCCGGCAGTTGTCATTGTTCCACGTAGGTCCCAGCTTGAGGGAGTAGCGCATGTACAGCTGCTGGTGCTGGAATGTGCATCGGCAGCGGCTTCGTGAACCGGTGGGTCGCTCGTGAGCTCGCCCGGGTGCCCTGCATGGCCGCGGCTGATTGTAGCGAACGCGCCGGGCAAGAGTTCGGCTCTTTTGGGCCTCCCGCCGCCGGGAGAATCGCCGCCTGCCGGTCGTGGGACACATCGACCAGCGTGACGTTGCCGATCCGTTCGTGATAGTGCTCGTGGCCGGAAGCGGATGAAGTCCGCCCCGGCCGCCTGAGGCCAGCGGGGCGAGCCGTACCTTGAGCGTTCCGTGCAACCGCTCCAGCCTGCCATCCGGCTGCGAGTGATGGGACCGTAGATACGCTAGATAACGACCAGACCGGCCCGACGTGCTACCCGAGACAGCCAATGCGCTGGGTGCTCACCACGAAGTTGTCGAAGTAGCGCTCTTGGGGCTGCGGGGCGCCGTCGTTCCAGTAATTCTCGATGTAGACGGCGTTGATGCCGTAGTCGCGGAACGACCCGATCCAATTGAGCCCAGTCTGGCGCGCCGACGGATGGTCGTCGATCCACAGCTCCAAGATGCCATTGCTCCGACCAGGGTCGTTGAGTCGAGCTCGAGCCTCGATGCAGTACCAGCGGCCCGTGTGCGTCCGGTCGAAGATGGCCGTCTTGCTCAACGACGTTCCCAGCCACGTGAGATTCGGGAAGTCGTTGTAGCTACTGGTCAGCAGCCGACCGCCCCAGCCGATCCCGGATGCCGGGTCGAAGCCCAGCCGATCCACGGGGACGTGTTCCCCGGGTCTGCTTCCAGACCAGACATGGGCGATCATAGCTTGGGCAAAGTTGGTTGTGACCAGGCTCTGGGCGCGCGACATCTTGTTTCCGCCCCCGCCGATCCAGCCGGGGGGATAGCGCACGTAAAGCCGCCAGTAGATGTCCCGGTGCACTGCGGTGCCCGCATCGACCGTGCGGAAGTATGACGACGGTGTTTTTCCGAAGGCGAGGTGGAGGAACCCCGCGTCTATCTGGCCCGCCGTGAGGAAGCCGGCGCGCATCCCCATAGAACCGCCGTAGCCTACGCCCGCCGCGCGGACGAAGCTGCCGCCATTACTCGCGTACTCGAAGTATTGGCTCAGGCGATCCTGCTCGAAATCGTCGCACCAGATCCATCCGGGCTTCGGAGAGGCGCACTCGGCGAGGGATCCAAGCACCGGCACGACGGTGATGGAGACCGCCGTTGTCTTCCCCTCACTCGAGACAAGAATCTGTGAGGTCCCCGGAGAGAGCCCCGTCACGACGCCGTCCACCGAGACGCGAGCCACCTCTGGGCTCAGACTCGCGCCTGACACGACGTGGCCAGCCAGGGCCCGACCCCGTTCATCCCGTGGGTCTGCGAAGAGCTGCAGGGTCTCGCCGACCCGTAGCGTCCCAGACGCGGGCACGACCGTGATGGTGGCCACCGGAACCGTGGAAGAAATGGGCAACTCGGTTGTGCCGCAGCCCACTGCGGCCAACAACCAGACGCCGATCCTCCAACAGCGCAGCGATCTTAGGTTGCTCAGCGGGCTGTCGACTGGATGGCCATGGCGATTTCACCAGCCAGGGTCCGGATCAGCACTTCGTCCTCCCCTTCCACCATCACGCGGACGAGCGGCTGCGTACCTGATTTCCGCACAAAGACGCGGCCGGCCTTGCCAAGACGCGCCTCGGCGTCGGCAATGATCCGGCCCACCGTGGGCGCTTCGGCTGACTGCCCGTTCCGCACCGGCACATTGACCAGTACCTGTGGTAGCGGTTCAAAGCGGCGGCACACCTCGCTGGTGGGTTGGTCGTGCTGGGCGAGCACGGCAAGTACCTGCAGCGCGGCAATGAGGCCGTCGCCCGTCGTGGTGAAGTCGCTGAGGATCAGGTGGCCAGACTGCTCGCCGCCGACGTTATAGCCATGCTCGCGCATGTGCTCGACGACGTAACGATCGCCCACCTGGGTGCGGGCCAGCACCAGCCCCAGGCCCTGGAGATGCCGCTCGAGACCAAGGTTCGACATGACGGTCGCCACGGCCCCGCCGCCCTGCAGCTTCCGGGCTCGGGCCCACTCAACGGCCACCAGCGCGATCAGCTGATCCCCGTCCACGACCCGGCCACCCTCGTCGGCCAGAATCAGACGGTCGGCATCGCCATCCAGGGCAATCCCCAGGTCGGCGCGGTGTTCCACCACCGCCCCGCACATCCCTTCGGTGGCGGTGGAGCCACAATCGCGGTTGATGTTCAGCCCGTCCGGCTTCACGCCGAGCGGAACCACTTCGGCCCCGAGCTCCCAGAGGACGGCCGGTGCCACACGGTAGGCCGCGCCATGGGCGCAGTCGATCACGATTTTCCGCCCGTCCAACCGCAGGCCTCGGGGGAAGGTGTTTTTGACGAACTCGATGTAGCGCCCGTGGGCGTCCTCGAGGCGCTGGGCCCGTCCGACAAGCTCGGGCTGCGCCAGGGGCAGGTTGCTATCACCGGCCAGCATCGCCTCGATGCTCGCCTCGACCTCGTCGGAGAGCTTGTAGCCGTCGGGACCGAATAGCTTGATCCCGTTGTCAGCGAAGGGATTGTGGGAGGCGGAGATCATCACGCCGAGGTCGGCCCGGAGCGAGCGGGTGAGCATCGCGACGGCTGGGGTGGGCATCGGGCCCACGAGGATCACGTCCATGCCCACCGCCGTGAAGCCAGACACGAGCGCTGCCTCGATCATGTAGCCCGACAGCCGCGTGTCCTTGCCAATCAGGACACGATGGCGGTGCGTGCCACGGATGAAGTACCGGCCCGCGGCCATGCCGACTCGCAAAGCCGTCACCGCGGTCATGGGCTCGGTATTGGCCTCGCCGCGGATTCCGTCGGTGCCGAAGTAACGTCGTTGCATCAGCATGGATTACAGGAGACCACAACACCGGCCCAGCGGTAAAGAGCCCCTGTCGTTTGGCACTCGAGGCCGACGGGGAGGATCAATCACCGCCTCGGAATTAGCCGGGGCTGCCCCACCTTGGCGCCACTCGCTGAGGCTTTTGCCTCCCGCCCAGTCCCCGGCACCCGCCAGCCGAGCAACAAATTTTGTCAGGCCATACACAAAATCTGCGCGAGAGATGGTCTCTCCATGGCCCTATATCATCAATACAATTGAAGGAATTTATATGGCCTCGCTCTTGCTGCGTATATCCCGTGGACGGCTAATGACTCAGCCAGACGTGCGCGCAGCCGGGGCCGCTAAGCGCTGGCTCATCGTGGTGGCACGAGGCCAGACAGAACTCTACGCCCACCTCGTCCAGGCCTTCGCCGCAGACGACAAGGTTCGGGTCATCGTCGACCGCCGCGAGGACGACTCGAGGAATTCCCCGCAGATCGCCCACCGGCTACGCACGCACGGGGTTGTGATCATCCACCAGAGCTAGGCAGAAGGCGCGAGCGAGGCGCCTGGGGGTGAAGAAAATGCAGGCGAACACAAGGACCAGTCTCCGCGATCGGCGAAGCAGGCTTGGAGCGGTGAGCGGCCACGATCGACGGCCCCTCCCCCCCCTGCGAACGGCGTGGCCTGTCATTATCGAGTCTGCCGACGGCCGGGTCGCGCCGGGTGTGGTCATGGACGTGAGCCTCTCGAGAATGCGCATCATGGCCGATCTCGACGTGCGGGTCGGCATGGCCGTGACGCTGCGGGTAACCCTGCCGAAGGAGACGGGCCGGATCGAGGTCCTCGCCAAGGTCACGCGCCGGGAGGCCAACGTCATGGCCGTCTCCTTCCTCACCCTCTCCGATGACGAGGCCGAGCGCCTGGCCCCGTTCGCCTCTCCTGGGGACATCCGCAGCTGGGCCCGCCGCGTGTCGGTGAGCCTTCCGATCCGCATCCAAGTAGGATTGGAGGGCACTCTTCTGGGGCGCGCCGTTGAGCTCAGTACGTCGGCGGCGCGCGTCGCCAGCGAACGGAACCTGTCATCGGGCGACGTGATCGTCCTCGAGCTGCCGCGCCCCGAGGTTGGCACCACCCTGCGGCTGCCCGCGATAGTGTGGGAGGCCTATTCAGGCGGAGCCGTGCTTGTCTTCGCTAATCTGGCCCAAGCCGACCGCCTGCGGCTTCGCGACTACCTGAAGCATTTCGAGTAGGTCAGCCGCGGAGGGGCAAATCTGGGTAACGGCCGGGTCATCAGTTCCTGACCACTCCAGCGTTTTTCTCAGTTGAGCCTTCCTAAGTTCCTGTTTTCCCAAGACATCGGCCTATGGCATTCCTATTGCTGAGTAATCGCGACGCTCACTTGTGCCCCGTCAGGATCCTGGCATTGGGTAAAGCAGATGGGATGGCTTAGGGATGGAGGGCAAATCACTCCGGGGCTAGAATGGACGCGCTGATGTGAGCAGTGGCGAGGCGCGCGATGCCCACCCGGTTGGACGATCAGCGAACCTGGAATAGGAGAGGATGACATGAACGACTCGGGAGAACCCATCAGCGGCCTCGACCCCCGCAATCCCTTGATGAAGTGGGTCGAAGAGTTACAGGGCGTGCTCCAGGTAATCACGAATCTTATCGAGGCGAGCGAACAGCACCGCGCGGTCGCGGAGTCCACGCAGCGCAAATGCGCGGAGTTGCGGGAGGAAGTCGCGACACTGCGGGCTGAGAATGACCACTACCGTGGGCTTGCCCAATCGTCCCAGCACGAGCGGGACCAGCTGCGCGAGGAAGTGGAGGAGTTGCGTGCCGAGAACAACCGGCTCCGAGCCGATCAGGCTGAGGCGGGCGAGACCGCGGCCAAGCTGCTGGGCGACGTGAAGGAACTGGTGAATCAGGTGGCACACAAGTTCCAGGAGCCGTCACGGATGAGCCCCTTAGACCGGGAGACCCGGAGGTCCCACGGCTGAGCGTATCGACTTAGATCCCAGAACCGGACTGCGGTAAGACTCCCATGCCGCTCGGAGCAGAGTCGGAGTTCCCGAAGGGCGCCAGCTCCGCCTACAGGTACCTCATCGGAGAGGTCCGCGCACTCTTCCAAGAGTTGGTGGCGGCCCACCGGCAGGCTGTGCAACGCGAGCGCCTGCGCGCGTTTCGCGAAATGGCTGGCCGGGTGGCCCACGACTTCGACAACACGCTCTCCAGCATCATCACCCGGATCCAGTTCCTGCTGGCCAACGTACAGGATCTCGAAGTGCGGCACTCGCTGCGGACGATTGAGCAGGTAGCGATCGAGGGCGCCTGGGTCGCGCGTCACTTTCAGAATTTCAGCCGCATGCACCCGGCCCATCCATTTCAGCCCATGGATTTCAACCAGCTCGTGACCGATATCGCTCGGTCCGCCCGCTCACTCTGGGGCAAGCAGCTGGCAGCACGCGCCATCTCCGGCGAGGTCCGCGCGGAGACCGCCCCCCTGCCCCTGGTCTCAGGCGATCTGGCCGAGCTGCGCCACGTGTTGGCCAGCGTCGCGCTCAACGCGCTCGACGCCATGCCTGAGGGCGGCAACCTCACCTTCCGCACCGGCACCGACGGTCAGCGGGTTTTCTGCCAGGTGGCGGATACCGGCGTGGGAATACCGGAAGAGGTGCGGCTGCACATCTTCGATCCCTTCTTCACCACCAAACGCGAGAAGGGCAAAGGGTTCGGGCTCAGCGGCGCCTACGCCATCGTGGACCGCCACGGCGGGGAGATCATGGTTGAGAGCGAGGTCGGCAAGGGCTCGACGGTCACGATCTGGCTGCCGGTGGCCGCCGAGTACACTGAGACTGCTCCGGACCCAGCCCTTGCGGCGCCTGCGGTGTCAACCCCAAAAGCCACTCCGGGAGCCAGGATCCTAGTGGTGGACGATTCGGTAGAAGTCTGCGAGGTGCTCCGTGAGCTGCTGAGCCGCCACGGCTTTACGGTGGTCACCTGCCCAGACGGCGAGTCCGGCCTCGTCGAGCTAGAAACGCGGACCTTCGACCTGGCCATGGTGGACCTCGGCCTGACGAGCAGCTCGGGCCTCGAAGTGGCGACTCGGCTCAAGCGCCACTGGCCAGCCACGAAGGTGGCGCTCATGACCAGTTATGAGGACCACATGAGCGCCGAAGACGCACGCGCGAAGGGCATCGACTACATCCTGGCCAAGCCTTTTTCCCTCGACCAGCTGCGGTCGGTCGTAGACCACGCGCTCTCGCAGGGTAAGAATCCCCGTCCCTAGAAACAAACGGTGGACCATGCCGCATGGGCCTGCTAGACTCCGTCACGCTCCTAAACCGCTTCACGGGTAGGTGGCCATGCCCCACAGGATCTTGGTGGTCGAAGACGAACCGGATGTCCGCTCCATGATGGCTGAAGCTCTTAGCCTCGACGACCACGAGGTGGACATCGCCACGGACGGTGTCCACGCCCTGCGCCTCCTAGACGAGTACACGTACAACCTGATCGTGAGCGACCTACGGATGCCGAGTCTGGACGGGCGTGAACTCTACCGGGCGTTGCAGCAGCGCCATGGAGCCGACCTCCCGCGTGTCATCTTCGTGACGCAACAGGTCTACGAGCCTCACTACGCGGACTTTCTCTTCCGGACTGCAGAACACGTGCTGGCGAAACCGTTTGATCAGAAGCAGTTGCGGGACCTCGTGGCCCAGGTGTTGCAGAAGTAGCCTATCCCCTCCAAGTGGCGCTAATGCAGATGCACTAAGAAATGAAAAACCGAAGGCCCTGGCAACCTCCGGTTTTACTAAGGCGGAAGTGGTGGACGATGAAGGACTTGAACCTTCGACCCCCGGCATGTGAGGCCGGTGCTCTGCCAACTGAGCTAATCGTCCGTGCCATGCAACCTACACACTTACAGGATGCCCGTCAACCTTTGACCACTCGACTGGCCCAAAGACGCAGACGGACGACGCGCAGCGCCCTGGCCCTATTGCTGCTGGCGCTGGCGGGGCTGGCGGCTTGCGCCGAGACTGAGCCCAAGCCCGGGGCCCAAGCCCAGCCTGGAGCCTCGACTCAACCTCAGCCCCCGGCAGCGGCCCGGCGATACAAGGTCACGCCCCCGGGTCAGTTTCCGATAGACGTCTACCTCTCTCCTTGGGCAGAGGGTTATGTTATCTCGGCGCCGGGCCAAGCTCCCATCTACCTCATCTCAGACAAGAAGGGCGGCTACATCCTCCAGCGGCCGGGAGAATCGGCGGCCTTCGTGGCTCCGCGCGCGGACGGCGGTTGGACGATCCTCCATCCGAACCAGCCCGCGACCTTCCTACTCAAGAGCGGCAATGGCTGGATCCTTCAGGCGCCCGGCGAGCTGCCAACACTCATCGCGCCCCAGTAACGCACGTGCCTCTCACTCCGCCTCCAATCCCTCGCTCGCTTTGCCCTTCTGGCCCGCTGGCTGGGCCTCGGCTAGGATAAGCTCCGCCATGGAGCCAAGCCTCCGGTCATCCATAGCGCTCCGAGAGATTGCGCGTTACTCTGATATGCAACTGAAGCGCACGCCGCTCATGCGATCCCGCCGGATCCTGGTAGTCCATGCAAATGAAAACGATCGGCATTCTGTGGCCATCACGCTTAGAATCGCGGGATATGAGATAGACACTGCCAGTACGGGGTCGGAGGCGCTTACACTGATTGACCGGTACCCTTACTCGCTCGTCCTGAGCGACCTGCGAATGCAAGGGCTCGCTGGACCCGCCCTCTACCGAAAGCTGGCCGCACGCCGTCGTAGCGTGGCGCCGCCCATCGTCTTTCTGAGCGAGTCTCCATACGCATCGGATTACGCCGCATTCCTAGTGGAGACCGGAGTGTCGCTGCTCACGAGGCCGCTGGTGCCCGGGAAGCTCTGGCAGGTGGTTGAAAATATTCTCTTGACCTCCTCCCCGACTGACAATCCGACAGGAGATCCCCTGTCTTGCGACCGGCTCGTCGAGACGCGATAGTGGCCCCATGGTGGGGGGACTTTCTTGCCCTAGCCTTCCCAGATCGGGCAAAGTTCTGGATATCAGATGAAGTGTGGTCAGCTGATACGAAAACAAGTTACAGCGATGGTAAATGATGGCATGAAGCTTGCTCGACTTGGCAGCGCGGTGAAACTCTGCCGATGGCTTCTTTAGTAGCCCCGGTATGGAGGGTGCGATGAAGAGACTCCTGCTGCTCACAGGGCTACTCACGCTTGGCTTGGCCGCGCCCCCGGCGAGCGCAAGCACTATCACGTTTGGCTTCACTGGCATTCCGGCCTTCACCGGTGGTCTCGGGGTGTCCGTCTCGGCCACTTTCACCACGCTGAGCGACGAGGTTCGCATCACAATCGTCAACAGCCAGGCGAATCCGACCAGCTCCATTCAGAACCTGAGTGACCTGTCCTTCCTGCTGAGTACCGGCCAAAACTCCGGATCAATCTTGTCAAGCTCGGGAATCCCACGCACCGTGGCTGCCGACGGCACCTTCACGGACGGCGGCGCTGTGTCCACGGGCTGGGCATTGTCGCCCAACGGATCTCAGCTCAAGCTCGACGTCCTCGGCACGGCCATTGGGCCTGCGCACACACTGATAGGCCCCCCGGGCGCAGGCAACACCTATAGCAACGCCAACGGCTCCATTGCCGGTAATGTGCCGCACAATCCCTTCCTTGCTGGGCCGATTACTTTTGATCTCTTGGTGCTTGGTGTGACCCCTTTATCGACCATCAGCATCGTGGACTTTTCCTTCGGAACGACAGCCGGTAATGACGTCCGAGGGACCCCCACACCTGTCCCCGAGCCCGCGACGCTGTTTCTCTGGGGCGCCACGGCAGCCGGGCTGGGGCTGGCGCGCTGGAGGCGGCGCAAAGAAAGCCAATAAGCCGGCGCGACGCCGCGTTCTCATCAAGCTATTGGTCAACTAGGGCGCGGTAGTTCCGGCCGTCGGGTACCGGGCAGCGCGTTAGGTGAAGATTGTTCGGGGCACGCTGCCGCAGGTGTTGCCGGCTGAAGCAGCAACAGGATCGAACTGGTCACCAACCTCAAAGCGGCCAACGCATTGGGTCTGACGATCCCACAACCTCTGCTGTCGCGGGCGGATGAAGGGATCAGTGAGTAAGTTCTTCCTGTTTGTCATCGCGCGAGGCGACACGAAGCGATACGAGCTCGCGAGTAAGCACTTCGCGGAAGAACCTGAGGTGGAGATCGTGTACGATCGCCGAGTATGCGCACGCCGAGCTAAGCGCGCAGCTCACATCGTTGGGGATGAGCGCCGCCAGAATGACCGGCGATGGTACGACATCTCGCAGGACCTCTCCTTGAGCGGCTGGGCCTATGTCCGACGAGTCATTGGAGCGGAGCCACAGGAGGAGGACGCACCCAACCCGCAATCTGCTGCGTCCGCAAGTCATCCGGCGCCGTCGTTAGCGTGCGGCTACTGCAACAGCCCGTTGGAGGCAGGGTGGAGCTACTGCCCTCGCTGCGGGACACCGTTCGTGCAGAGACCAACTCCCGCTCCGCCGAAGTAGCCCTCTTTAGGGCGGTTCCGGTTCCCCGTCCAGAGCAACTTTCCTAATCATCGTCTGCGCGGATTGATGTGGCGCGGACCTCCATCGCCTGAGCTTCCGCCACACGGTCCGTCTTGCGCAAGAGCACAGCGTAGTTCTCAAGCACCATGATCAATTCGCGGCGTCCGGATCCCGGCGTTTTTTCCGTGATCGCGAGCGCGCGCTTGTAGAGGTCCTCGGCCGCAGCGAACGACCCTCGCGCGTCGTATAGCACAGCCAGGCTACTGAGAGTTCTGGCCACGTCTGGATGCTCCCGGCCCAAGACGTGTTCCTGGATGGCGAGCGCCCGTTCGTACAACGGTTCGGCCTCGGCAAATCGCCCCTGAGCGGCACAGAGCACGGCAAGATTGTAGAGGTTCCCGGCTCCGTCGGGGTCCTCTAGCCTAATGGCCTTTTCCCGGATCGCGAGCGCCCGCCGGTAGAGCGGCTCCGCCTCACTGTATCTGCGCTCGGCGCTGTAAAGAACCGCGAGGTTACTCAGGCTCTCTGCGACGGCCAAGTCCTCCGGTCCGAGAGCCTTCTCCCGGATCGCGAGCGCCCGCTTGTACAGGGGCTCGGCCTCGGCCATTCGCTTCTGAGCGAAATAGAGCACCGCGAGGTTGTTGAGGCTGATCGCCACGTTGGGATGGTCTGAAGCCAACACTCCCTCTCGGATTGCCAAAGCCTGCTTGTAGAGCGGTTCGGCTTCAGTGGTTCGGCCGTGAGTGGCGTAGACCACCGCTTGGTCGCTCAGGCTTCGCGCCTTGTCGAGCTGCTCCAATTCCCGAATCCTCTCCTGGATCGCCAGGCTCTCCGGCGCCGGCGCCTTCGTCCCAGTCAGAGGAGGCGCAGCCTTCGTGACCGTCGGATGGGCCGTCGAACGCTCAGGCTCTGCGCCCTTGGCGTCGGCCTTGAGATTCTTGCCGGCCGCCCCCTTCTCCTGGACTACCGGGGGCTCCGCGCGCCGCCCGGTGCCCTGGCTCGCTGAGCCCTCCGTGCGAGCTTTCTCCTGGACCTCCGGCTGCTCCGGCGACCGCAGGCTGTCCCGGGGCACGGGACGCTCAGCCAGAAGCCTCTTCTCCTGTATTTCCAGCAGCCTGTCACGGAGCCGCTTGGCCTCACCAGACCGCCCTCGGGCTTCGTATACCGCAGCCAAGCGCTGGAGGGTCCCTGCGACCCCAGGATCCCGCGGCCCTCCCGCTTTCTCGTAGATCGTCAGCGCGCGCTTGTACAGGGCCTCGGCCTCAGCGTAGCGGCCGAGGGCCTCGTAGAGCCCAGCCACGTTGCCAAGACTCGCCGCCACATCACGATGCGCCGGTCCGAGCATCTTCTCTCGGATTACCAAGGCTCGTTTGAAGAGGGGCTCAGCCTCCACATACCGGCTCCGCGCCTCGTACAAAACAGCTAGGTCGTCGAGAGTCTGCGCTACGCTCAGGTCTTCCAGCCCGAGCGCTTTCTCTCGGATCGCGAGCGCCCGCTTGAACATGGACTCCGCCTCGGCATATCTCCCTTGCGCGTGGTAGAGCAATGCAAGGTTGGTAAGACTCTTGGCTAACCTTCGGTCGGTCGGTCCGAACCGCTCCGCCTCCTTCAGGGCGGCTTGCCACAGCTTTTCTGCCTCGCTATAGCGACCTTGTCGGTCCGCGGCCTCCCCCGCGGCGTTGTAATCGTCCCAGCCCATCCCTTGACCCAGGGCCGCGACGGACCACACCAGTAGCCACCCAATGCTGATCAGGAGACTGCGGAACTTGCCTGCCATCATGGACATCTACCCCTTCCCCGCCGGAGCAGCCGGAATTGTTGGCGGAACTCGTAGGCGACCACGAAACCCGATCAACGCGATACCATCTAGATAGAACGGGTCCCGAGCAATAATACGCCTTGGCTCCTGTCGCGGGTAGATCAGCGCTGCTAACCAGGCGCTCACGGTACACCTCACAGCTAGAGGTAGTTCAGGTCGGAGGTGTGCATGGTCACCTCTAGTGAGACCCGCCTGAGCCTCCGCGAGCCGATGGTTGCGGGAAGTAGTACCGCCCAAGTTATGCGCTCCGGCACCGATTCTGTCGTTAATGCCGGCGGACGATCGCCAGCCGCCGGGCCACCCTCCCGGCCGGGATTCTCTCGCATCGTCCGTAGTAGACCTCCGTGCCGATCACATTGTCCAGCCCTCTCGCCTGACGTCAGCGGAAATGGGATTCTCAAGATCGAGCCCGATGTCAGCATGCCACCCGATGAGCCGACCGCATTGCAGAGGCATGGACCGAGGGTGTAGAGTCGATTTGCCGCGTCACTGCTCACGGGCGCGCCTGGAGGCGTCATGATTCGCATCGTGAAACTCGCAGTCGTCATCGCAGCGCTCACCGCCTTCTCGACGGCGGCCGCCCAGACTCCGCCCGCCACTCCCGCCATCGAGAAGGGCTCTAAGGTCCAACTCGAGTTCACGCTCAAGGATGACGCGGGCAAGGTACTGGAGAGCAACAAGGGCGCCGCGCCGCTCAACTACGTCCAGGGCGAGCAGCAGCTTATCCCCGGGCTGGAGCGCGAGCTGGCCGGGATGCACACCGGCGAAGAGAAGAATATCGTCGTGAAGCCCGAGGACGGCTACGGCCCGATCGAGCCGGCCGCCCAGACCGAGGTGCCAAAGGAGATCCTGCCGCCGGATGTCAAGGTCGGCGTGCGGCTCATGGCCCGCAGCTCGACGGGCCAATCGCGGCCCGTCGTCGTCAAGGAGATCAAGGAGAAGACGGTGGTCCTCGATCTCAATCATCCCTTCGCCGGCAAGACGCTCCATTTCGACGTGAAGGTGCTGGGCATCGAGGCGCCCAAGGCGCCGGAGTCCAAGTCCAGCAAGTAGTCCTGATGGCCATCCGCGCCGGCCAGCTCGCCTTCGACGACACGACCGCCGCATCCGACGTCTCCGCTCTTCGCCGCGCCGCGCTCTGGACACTCCTCGCCGGAAAGATGGTGGCAGGCTGGGGTGTGCAGTGGGACATCCAGTGGCATGTCCTGATCGGGCGCGACTCTTTCTGGATCCCGCCGCACGTGATGACCTATGCCGGCGTCAGCATCCTGGTGCTCGTGAGTTTCGGCGTCCTGGCCTGGGAGACGCTGCGCGGAGAAGGCGAGGTGCGGGTCCTTGGCCTCCGAGGCTCGCGCGGCTTCCAACTGGCGGCTTGGGGTATCGCGGTGACCGTCCTGGCCGCGCCCATCGATGACCTGTGGCACCGGCTCTACGGCATCGACGTCACGCTCTGGAGCCCGCCGCATCTGCTGGGGCTGGTCGGCTCCGTGATCAATACTCTGGGCTGTTTCGTCATCATTCGCGAGATCTATCCGCCGGCAAGCTGGATTCGGCTGGCAGCAATGCTCCTCGCCGGCACCTTTCTTTACGGCAACCTGCATCTGATGGTGGATCCCTCGATCCGGATCGCCTACCTCTATGGCGGCGTGAGGTTCTACACGCTGGCGATCCTCTCGGCCTTGCTCCTGCCGCTGGCCCTGGTCGGCACGACGCGGCTGTCCGCCCGACGCTGGGCGCCGATCGCGCTGCTGCTCATCGCCATCGTCCTGGGGATTGTCGGGCAGCGGATCGCGCGGGAAGGCTTCGCCATCCTCCAGCCCGTGTCCGTGATCGACGCGGAGATCGCCAAGGATCCCGCATCGCCCATCGCCGTCGCCACAACCATGGCCCGCAAAGAAGGCCGGATCCCGGGGCGGACCGGCGGCCTGCTCCATCTCTATGCGCTGATTCCCGCCCTCGCGATGACGGCGCTCGATGCGCGGCGACGGCCCATTGCGGCCACTCTCGCCTATGCCGTCACGCTCTTCGCGGTGCTGGGCTGGCTACTCACAGGCCGCCCCACCCTCGCGCCCATGGCCCCAGGCCTTGGCGCCACCGTGATCGCCCTGCTGCTTACCGTGGTGGCCGGAGTCATGGGCGGCGCGGTCGCGCGGTGGCTGTCCGATTCGCTCGCTGGGTCTCCCTCTCCCCCTCTGGGGAACAGCGCAGGGTGAGGGGGACAACCCTCTCCCTCCATGACCCAGCCCTCGTCTGGCGACACCGCTCCCGTCAGGCCGGACGAGCGATTCGACGTCGAGATCCTCGATCGGTACGTGCGCTCCAGGCTGCCCCGCGCCGAGGGCCCGCTCGAGGTGGCCCAATTCCCCGGCGGGCACTCGAATCTCACGTACCTCCTCCGCTACGGCGCTCAGGAATTCGTGCTGCGGCGGCCGCCGCTCGGGCCGATCGCGCCCAAGGCCCACGACATGGGGCGCGAGTATCGGGTGCTGAACGCGCTCTGGCCGGTCTTCCCGCCGGCGCCTCGCCCATATCTCTTCTGCGATGACCCCTCCGTGATCGGGGCGCCCTTTTTCGTCATGGAGCGCCGCCGCGGCATCGTGATCCGCCGCGAGCTACCGCCCCAGTGGGCGCAGGACGTCGCGGTGCGCCGGACCCTCAGCGAGACCGTCGTGGATGTGATGGTCCAGCTCCATGCCGTGGACTGGCAGGCGGTGGGCCTCGGCGACCTCGGCCGGCCTGAGGGCTTCATGGCGCGGCAGGTGAAGGGGTGGCAGGAGCGCTGGGAGCGCGCCAAGGATCGAGAGGTGCCCGCCATCGAGGAGCTCGCCGCCTGGCTGGCCCAACGCGTGCCTACGCCGCCCGACGCGACCCTCGTCCACAGCGACCTCAAGCTCGACAATACGATGCTCGACCCAGCGGATCCCTCACGCGTCGTGGCGGTATTCGATTGGGAGATGGCCACGACGGGCGACCCCTTGTCGGATCTGGGCACGCTCCTCTGCTACTGGGCCGAGGAGGGTGATCCCTACGCGCGTCAGGAATCGGTGGTGCAGCTCACGGCCCTGCCCGGTTTCTACACCCGCGAGCAGCTCATCGAGCGCTATGCGGAGCGCTCGGGCCGCGATGTCTCCCGCATCGCTTTCTACGAGGTGTTCGCGCTCTACAAGACCGCCGTGGTGGTCCAGCAAATCTACATCCGCTGGAAGCGCGGCCAGACCAAGGATCCGCGCTTCGGCGCCATGGCCCCGCGCGTGGAGGCGCTGGCCCAGGCCGCGCTGGCGCTGGCCGAGAAATCCGAGCTCTAAAGATTCCCCCGTTCTAGTTCTCGGCAGCTCCTAACGACGCGAGGCAGGCCAGCGGATCGTCCCGCGCATTTTACTCCAGGACGACAACTGCGATCCGTGGTTCGCGCCCTGTGCGTGGTTCGGTCATCGAACCCGCTGAAGCCAGATGCTGCCCCCCTCGTTCCGCAGGCAGAGCGGCATCTCGCGCTCGAAGATGCCACGATGAAACCGCTCCAGGAATGTGTTGAACAGTACAATCTCGAAGGCCAAGTTGAAGGCGAGGAACGCCCGCAGGATGTAGGCCTCATTCCACGATCGTCCCTCGCGAATCCAACTTTCCGGGTACTCGAACGGGTAGAAGATGTCGTGCACATGCACGTAGACGCCGGGCCTGAGGCGCGGCAGCACCTCGCCGAGCAGATAGTTCACGTCATTTCCGATCTTGGCGACATGGCTCGAGTCGATGAACAAGATATCGTTCCGCTCGAGCGCCAGAAACGACTCGAGCCCGACGTCCTGGACTCGCTTGACCAGAATCTGGACCCGTCCGCGGTCCTCGAGTCGCAGGAGCGACAGCAATCGCTCCGGGTACGGCTCCACGAAGGTGCACTCTACCTTGCCATCCAGAAACAGCTCGGCCGTATCCAGGATCACGCAGGAGGAGAAACCCGAGCCGACCTCGACGATTCGCTTTGGCTGGGGCATGGCGGATCATGCCGTAGAGACAGATCGCGTCCGAGTACGAGTACATCGGATTGTCGTAGTAGTACCGGCGCCCTCGCGATTTCAGATCGGAGAACGGCAGCTCGCGGTAATACCGCTTGATCTCCTCCAACAGGACGAGCTGCTTCGCCTCGTTGAGGTCGATCCCGGGCAGCACTCGCGGTGGGGGCCCAAAGAGCCGAGGAGCGTCCCGTCGGACCTCCTCGACCGAAGGAATCGGAGAATAAAAATGGCCTGGTCCGGCGAAGCGGAAAGCCTCTCGAGAAGCCCTCCATTCTGCGACTATCTCTCGGACGCCGGGAACTTGGAGCGCTATCGCCTTCGTCATCGCGCGGAATCGCCTTCGAATCGGCGCGGGCCGCGGCATCTCGCGCCTACCCCTTCAGAGTGTTCAGAACGCTGAGGAACTCCCGAGAGAGGGTGCCTGCGTATACCTCCTCCACCGGGCCCTGCAGCTGGATGGACCAGTCCGGGCGCACGTCTACGCTCAGCGTGCCGCCGGGCATGCGCACCGTGACCAGGCCGTGGTCGCAGAGGCCGTTCTTGACGGCCGCGCAGGCCACGGCGCTCGATGAGGAGCCCGAGGCCAGCGTGTAGCCGGCGCCGCGCTCCCAGATGAGGATGTCCACCTGGGAGCGGGAAGCGACACGGGCGAATTGCACATTGGTGCGATTGGGGAAGGCCGGGTGGTGCTCGATCCTGGGGCCGAGCCGGCGCGTCTGCCCTTCGTCGAGCTTGTCGGTGAACACCACGCAGTGGGGGTTGCCGATCGACACCGCGGTGATGAGAAGCGTCTCGCCGTCCACCTGGAGGGGCACCTTGACCACTTCACGCTCGGGGCCGTTCATGGGGATCTCGGGCGCCACGAAGGTGCAGCGGCCCATCTCCACCGTGACCGCATTGACGCGGCCGGCCTCGATATGGAGGCGGCACTCCACGCGCCCGCCCTTGGTGGACACCGTGAAGGTGTCGCGCGTAGTGTGGCCGTGATCGCGGAGGTACTTGGCGAAGATCCGCAGCCCGTTGCCCGACTTCTCGGCCTCGCTGCCGTCCGGATTCAGGATGCGGAGCCCGAAGTCGGCCCCGCCCCAGGCCGGCACCAGCAGCAGGATGCCGTCGGAGCCCACACCCCAGTTGCGATCGCAGGTGCGGGCGACTTGTGGCGGCGTGAGCGGCGCCGGGAGATCGGACGCATTGATGACGATGTAGTCGTTTCCGAGGCCGTGGCCCTTCACGAAGGGGATCATTCGGGAAAGCCTATCACGCCCGCACGCGAGAGGGCGCCAGCCAAGCGCCCAGCCGCTCCCCCACCCCGCGCACGTCGCTCGGCAGTCGGTGCCGCCATTTCTGAGCGAAACGCTCCAGCGCCGCCCGTCGCTCGCGCAGGTCTTCGGCGGGACGCAAGGGTGCTTCTGTCCCGGTCCGCGTGCCGCCGCCCCGGTGAATGAACGACGCATTGACGACGGCGCAGCGCCAGCCGGCCTCGCGCACCGCGAAGGACAGCTCGCGATCGTAGCCGTGGAAAAAGCCATAGCCTTCGTCGAATCCGCCGAGCGACTCGAGCAAGCCGCGGCGCAGGAAGAGGCAGACGCCGTCCACCGCGGCCACCTCGGCCCACTCGCCCCGCAGCGTGGGTCTGTCGGCCAGGCAGTGGACGATAGTGCGGCCCACATAGCGGCCGTCCCGACGGAGCCGCCGGACGCCGTAGAGGCCTGCCAGCCCGATGCGGGCCGGCGCGGTCAGCGCGGCTTCGAGCCGGGCGAGCCAGGTGGGCTCGATCATCTCGGTATCGTTGTGGAGAAAGCAGAGGTACTCCCCCCGCGCCAGCCGCGCGCCCTGGTTGAGGGCGCGAATCAGGCCGGAGTTTTCCTCATTCCGCTCATAGGTCAGCGGATACGGGTGCGGGAACTCGCGGAAGAACGCGGCGGTGTCGTCCGAGGAGCCGTTGTCCACTACGCAGAGGTCAAACGGCGTCGAGGTGCGGCGGAGGCTGTCGAGGCACGCGCGCGTCAGGGCCAACCGATTGTGCACCACCAGGACCACGCTCGTGGCCATCCGACTCCAGCGCCAGCCGTGCGCGATCCGAAGCTGCGCCCGCCGGGCGTCCGGCTACCGATCGGAGAGCGGCACGTACTTGAGGTCCGTGGCTCCGATGTAGTCCGAGCGCGGCCGGATGAGCCGGTTGTGCCCGTGCTGCTCGAGAACATGGGCCGCCCAGCCGGAGAC
>JBKPCB010000032.1:0-9168 GCA_046727155.1 Candidatus Methylomirabilota bacterium
CCGCGAGGGCCGCGCAGAGCGCCGCGTTGCCACCACCGATGACGACCAGGTCGTAACCGGTCATAGGAAGAGCGCCAGGATCAGGATCCCCAGCGCGCAGCGATAGACGACGAAGGGCACGAGCGTCCCGCGCTGGAGGAAGTTGACGAGGAACCACACGGCGGCAAACCCGGCGAGAAACGACGCCAGCATTCCCACGGCCAGGGGCCCGAGAACGCTTGGATCCCAGCCGTGGCGCAGGAAGTGAAGCATCTTGAGGCCGCCTGCTCCCGCGGTAATGGGAATCGAGAGCAGAAAGGCGAAGCGGGCCGCGGTAGCCCGGTCCATGCCGGCGAAGAGGCCGGTCGTGATCGTGATGCCCGAGCGCGAGGTGCCAGGGATCAGCGCCAGCGCCTGCGAGACGCCGACCGCGAGGCCCGCGCCCCAGCCGACATCCGATGGCCGCGCGATGGCGCGGCGCTGGCGGCCCGCGTAGCGGTCGGCCGCCAACATCACGAGAGCCCAGACGATGAGCGAGACCGCCACGATGATGGGACTGCGCAGCCGGGACTCGATCGCTTTCTCGAAGAGGAGGCCCGCCAGACCGCCCGGAACCGTGGCCGCCACCAGGAGCCAGCCGAGCCGGCGGTCGGTTCCGGCGACGATGTTCCGGAGCTCGTGACGGAAGTACACGAGCAGCGCGGCGAGCGTGCCCAGATGCATCACGGCGTCGAAGCCGAGTCCCTGGTCCTCCCAGCCGAGCAGGCGCGGCACGAGCACCAGATGTCCGGACGACGAGATCGGGAGGAATTCGCTCAGGCCCTGGACCACGCCGAGCACCGCCGCATGGAAGTAGCTCACCGGCGAGGGCTCATCCGACGATCTCCTCGCCTCCGTCCACGCCGATGATGTTGCCGGTGATCCAGTAGGTATCGGGATGGGAGAGGACCACGATAGCCCGCGCGACATCCTCCGTCGTCGTCAGTCGCCCGCTCGGGTTGCGCCGCCGCGCCGTGTCCTTGATCGCGTCGTTGCCGGGAATCTTCTGCAGGGCCGGGGTGTCCGTGACGCCGGCGCGGATCGAGTTGGCCGTGATGCCGCGCGGCGCCAGCTCGGCCGCGAGCTGGCGGATGTTGGACTCGAGCGCGGCCTTGGCCGCCGACACGGGCCCGTAGTGGGGCAGCACGCGGGCGCCGCCGGACGAGGTCATGGCGTAGATGCGGCCGCCCCGATCCATGAGGCCGCGACCCACCACCTCTTGGGCCCAGTAGACGAGGCTGTGGGCCATCACGTCGAGCGTCATGTCCATCTGAGCCTTGCTGACCGCCTCCTTCATCGGCTCGGCGACGAAGAGCTTGAGCGTGCCGAAGGCCAGCGAGTGGAGCACGACCCTGAGCTGGCCCAGTTCGTTCCGCTCGCGAAGGAGCCGCTCCATCTCGCCCGCCACCTCCGCCCGCTTCTCCTCGTCGGCGGCATTGACATTGTAGAAGTGGGCCTCGCGCCCGAGCGCCTTGATCTCGGCGGCAACCCGCTCCGCATTGGGTAGGGTGGCCTTTCGGTCGAGGTGGACCCCGAAGATGTTCAGCCCCGCCCGCGCGAGCGCGACGCTCGTGGCCGCGCCGAAACCGGACGAGGCGCCGAGAATCAGCGCCCAGCCCTTGAGGGTGATCGGTGTCGCGTCGCTGCTCATGAAGATCTCCTTGCGCGGTGTCTCCCGGGTCGTCGCGTCCGACAACGGCAGCCTATTCTAGCATCGTCCCTCTACTCCGTCCGCGGAACTCCGTGCTACCATGAGAATCGCTTATGGCGAAGACGGCAGGCATCATCCTCATCGGCAACGAGATCCTCTCGGGCAAGGTCGTGGACGCCAATGCGTCGTATCTGTGCCGCGAGCTGCGCGCGCTGGGCGTGGAGGTTCGCAAGATCTCCGTCATCCCCGACGAGGTGGCTTTGATCGCCGACGAAGTGGGCGAGTTCGCCGCCGACTACGACGTCGTCTTCACGTCGGGCGGCGTGGGACCGACGCACGACGACGTGACGATCGAAGGCGTGGCTCGGGCGCTCGGCGTGCCCGTGGTGCGGGAGCCGCGGCTGGTCAAGCTGCTCGAAGGCTTCTACAAAGGCCGGCTCAATGACGCGCGGCTCAAGATGGCCGAGGTCCCCGACGGCGCCGAGCTGATGGCGGACGGCGAGCTCGTGTTCCCCGCCGTGGTGGTCCGCAATATCTACATCCTGCCCGGCGTGCCCGAGATCTTCCGGCAGAAGTTCGAGGCGCTGCGCGAGCGGTTCCGCGAGGCCCCTTTCTTCTTGTGCAGCGTCTTCGTGAACATGGGCGAGGGGACTCTGGCGGACCATCTCAACGAGCTGCTGCGCGAGCATCCGCAGCTCCTGTTGGGCTCTTATCCGGAGTTCTCGAATCCCGAGTACAAGGTCAAGGTGACGCTCGAGTCAAAGGACCGCGACTACCTGGAGACGGCGGTCGCCGCCCTCCTGGAACGCCTCCCCAAGCCGTCGGTGGTCCGGGTCGAGCGGTGAGCGCCGCCGGAATGAACCGCGGGTCCGGGCGGTCCTAGGCAGCCCGCTCTCGGACTCCGCGCCCCGTGACCGCGAAGGTTCTGCTGGGTGTCGCCGCCGTGGCCGTCGCCCTGTTCTTCCTGCGCCTTGGTGGCGCGCCCTTCCTCGATCCGCCCGAAGGCATCCACGCGGAGATCGCCTGGGAGATGCTCCGCAACGGGGATTGGATCACGCCTCATCTGGCCGGTGTTCCGTACTTCGACAAGCCGCCGCTCCTGTACTGGCTGATGGCGAGCTCGTTCGCCGCCCTCGGGCCGACGGAATGGGCGGCCCGCATCTGGTCGGCGCTGCCGGCGGTGGCGGTTGCCGTTCTGACGGCGCGCCTCGGCATGCTCCTGGGCTCGGCCCGGGTCGGGCTGCTGGCGGGGCTCATGGTCGCGGCCAACCTGGAGGTCTTTCTGTTCGGGCGCATGGTCAAACCCGACCTGCTTTTCGTCGCGCTGATCCTGCTCGCCATCATAGCTTTCGCGCGCGCCTATCTGGGAGCCGGCCGCCGGGCGCTCTGGGTGTTCTACGGCGCCCTGGGCGTGGCGGCGCTGGCCAAGGACGTTCTGGGCGTACTCGGCCCGCTGATCGCGGTAGCGTTGTTCTTCTACCTCACGCGCGAGAGCGATGCGTGGTCGCGGTGGGTTCCGTGGAGCGGCGTCGCGCTCCTGCTGGTGATCGCGGTGCCCTGGTACGCGCTCGTGGAGTTCCGAAACCACGGCTTCCTCTGGTACACGATCGTGGACAACCACGTGCTGGCCGTGGCGCGCCAGCGCGTTTTCCCCGACGAAGACGTGCCACTCAGCGCGCTCGAGTTCGTGGCGGTGACGGCTGCCGGCTTTTCCCCGTGGGCGCTCGCCCTGCCGTGGGCGCTGTGGCGGGTGTTCCGGCAGCCGTGGAACACTGCCGAGGCGCGGCTCTGGCTGCTGCTCGGCCTCTGGACGGCGGGCGTGATCGGGTTCTTCACGGTCTCTCCCTTCAAGCTCCCGCACTACGCGCTGCCGGCCTTTCCGGCCATGGCGCTGCTGGTCGCCAAGCTTTGGGACGAGGGGATCGAGGGCGAGAGCGACGCGCCATCGCTGCGCTGGCTGCTGTGGCCGCCGCTGGTCGGACTGGCCGTGATCGCGGTGGCTTCGATGCTGACGTGGCGAGGTGTCCTGGGGCTTCCCTCGGAAGCCGTCTCGATGGCCGACATGGCCTCGCGCAATATGGCGGCGCAAGGCCAGCAGGCTTCGCTTGATTTTCTTTCTCAATTCCGCCCGCTCATCGGCGCTCTGGCGCTGGTATCCGCGCTGGGCGCGGCGGGAATCGCCCTCAGCCTCTGGCGCCGCCAGCCCGCCCTGGGGGTGGGCGCCCTGCTGGCGGCCATGCTGGCATTCCTGCCCATCAGCGTCGAGGGTCTGACCGTCTTCGCCAAAGGGCGCTCGGTCCGCCCGATAGCCGAGGCCGTCACGATCAGGATCGCTCCCGGCGATGTCGTGGCGCACGAAGGCGCAATCGAGAACAGCGCTTCGGCGCTGCTGATCCTCAACCGGCCGGTCAAGATCGTCAATGGCCTCCAATCTAATCTGTCCTTCGGCTCGACGTTCCAATCGGCGCGCGAGATCTTCTGGGACGGCCGCAGCCTGGCCGAGGCCTGGCGCGGGCCCCAGCGGGTGTTCTTGATCTCTGGAGTTCGCCCCACCAAGAGCGTGGTGAAGGACTTCCCGCCGGATCAGACCCACCTGCTGCGCGCCGCCGGCGGGCGCTGGCTGTATTCCAACCGGCCTTAAAGGCCCGAATGATATTCTTGGGCCCATGGGCGTGCGATCCATGAGCCCCAAAAGGGCCCAGCGGACGGCGGCAGCAACACAGCGGCCATGAGCGCGTCGAAGTATCAGCTCAAGCGCGATCCCTACTCGAGCCATAGCGTCATTCTGTCGCGGCTCGGCGAGGGGCGAGGCCGACGGGCACTCGACGTGGCCGCGGCCGACGGCTTCCTGTCGGAGCTTCTGACCCGGCAGGGGTGGACGGTGACCGCGCTCGAGCGCGACCCGGAGCAGGCGGCGCGCGCGAGAGGCCGCTGCAAGGAAGTGATCGTGGCGGACCTGGAAGATCCCCTCGGAGACATGGGCGGGCCCTTCGACGCCATCGTGTGCGGCGATGTGCTCGAGCATCTCCGCGAGCCGCTCGCCGCGCTGCTGGCGCTCAAGGCCAGGCTGGCTCCGGACGGCGTCATCGTCATCTCGGTGCCCAACGTAGCCCACCTGTGGATGCGCCTGTCCCTGCTCGCGGGCCGCTTCAATTACGCGGACCGCGGCCTCCTGGATCGGACGCATCTGCGCTTCTTCACCCGGCGGACGCTGCTCGACTTCCTGCGCGAGGCCGGCCTGAGCGTGACCGAGCTGGCCGTGACGCCGGTGCCGCTGCCGCTGGTGGTGCCCGCGCGCTACCAGGGCGGCTGGCTCCGCACCGCTCACGCCCTCAATGCGCTGGCGACGCGCTGCTGGAAGACCGGGCTCGCCTACCAGTTCGTGGCCGTCTGCCGCCTCGCGGGAGGCCGGTAGGTGAGCCAGCCCAAGGTCGTCGTGGTGATGCCCGCCTACAATGCCGGGCGGACGCTGCGCCTCACCTATGAGGAGCTGCCGAAAGACACGGTCAACCTGGTGATCCTGGTGGACGACGGCTCGACGGATCAGACGCTCGAGATCGCGCGCGAGCTGGGGCTCCAGATCTTCGTCCACGACAAGAACTACGGCTACGGCGCCAATCAGAAGACGTGCTACACGGAGGCGCTGCGCGCCGGCGCCGATATCGTCGTCATGGTCCACCCCGACTACCAGTACGATCCGACGCTCGTGCCGAAGATCATCGAGCCCATCGCCAAAGGCGACGCCGATCTGGTCCTGGGCTCCCGGCTCAAGGGCGGCGGGTCGGCCATCCACCAGGGCATGCCCTGGTGGAAGTACGTCGCCAACCGCTTCCTCAGCGGCGTCGAGAACATGGCCTTCGGGCTCGATCTCTCCGAGTACCACACGGGCTACCGCGCGTTCAGCCGGGAACTCCTCGACACGGTGAACTTCAAGATGAACTCGGACGGGTTCGTGTTCGACCAGGAGATCATCGCCCAGGCCGTGGCGGCCCAGTTCCGCATCGCCGAGATCGCGGTGCCGGTGCGCTACTTCGCCGAGGCCTCATCGGCGAGCTTCGGGGCCTCGTGCGTGTACGGGCTCAAGATCCTCTGGGTGGTGACCCGCTACCTTCTCCATCGCCTCGGCATCAAGCGCTCCCGGCGCCTCAGCAGCATTCGCACCCGCTACACGCGCCTGGGGCCGGGCTCGGCGCCGCGCGCCGGCCTTTGACCGCGGCCCGACTCCTCGACGGGGCCGCGCTGATCGTCGGGGCCGCCCTCGGGTGGTCTCTGCTGTTCGCGAGCCCGGCCCTGGCGTGGTGGGAGCGGCCCGAGCACATCTTCCTGCTGCTGCTCGCGGTGATCTCCGCGCGCCTGTGGGCGGCACCGGTAGCCGTGCCCGCCTTCGAGCCACGCCGCGTGCTGTGGACCGGCGTGGCCGCCTACTCCACCCTGTTCTCCCTTGTCACCGTCACGCGGCATTTCATGTTTCAGACACATGCCCTCGATCTCGGCTACTACGCGCAGCTCACGTGGAATCTGGCACGGGGCCACGGGCCCTACGTGAGCCTGCCCGAGATGAACGCCTGGGGAGACCACCTCTCGCCGGTCATGTACCTGTTTGTGCCGCTTTTCTGGGTCGTGCCCGGGCCCGTGGTGCTGCTGATCGCGCAGTCGATCATCCTGGCGCTGGGCGCGGTCCCTGTTTTCGCCATCGCCCGGCGCCGGCTAGGCGACGAGCGCCCGGCGGCGGCCTTCGCGGTGCTCTACCTCGTCAACCCGTCCCTCCATGGGATCAACGTGCGCGACTTCCACGCCGCCGCTCTGGCCATTCCGCTGCTCCTGGCGGCGATGTACTTTGCCGAGGCGCGCCGCCCATGGTTGTTCGGCGCCGCCGTGGCGCTGACCTTGCTGACCCGCGAGGACGCGGCGATCCCCGTTGCCGGCCTCGGTCTCTGGGTGGCCTTCGCGGGCGGGCAGTGGATCTGGGGAGGGCTGCTGGTCCTTGGCGCCTTCGGGTTATTGATCGTCGAGACCCGCTACGTGCTGACATATTTCCGCGGCGAGCCCTACGCCCATCATTTGGAGCGCTACGCCCACCTGGGGCGAACGGTGACCGAGATCGTCGCCACGGTGCTCTTGCATCCGCTGCGGACGCTGGGCGGTCTCCTCACCGCCGACCGCGTCCTCTACCTGTTCGTCATACTAGCGCCGCTGGCCGCCCTCCCGTTGCTCGCGCCCGCCGACCTGCTGGGCGCGCTACCCGCGCTGGCCGAGAACCTCTTGAGCCGGGATCCCGTCATCTATAACCCGCGGGCGCAATACCAGGCCTTCGTCCTCCCGTTCCTGGTCGTGGCCGCTATCGGCGGCTACGCGCGCATGGCGGGGCGCCGCCCGGGGCGATGGCCCGTGGCCGTTCTGGTCATCGCGATGGTCGCCAGCCTCGCGCTGGCCTCGCGCACGGTGAACAACCTCTCCGTGGCGCGCGGGTGGCCAGGCGCCGAGCAGCGCGCAGCCTATTCCGTGCTGGCCCAGGTGCCGGCTCAGGCCGCGGTCTCGGCCCAGGATCCCTACGTCCCCCACCTGAGCCTCCGGCCGCAGGTCTTCGTCTTTCCGGAACAGATCGAACGGGCGGACTACGTGCTGCTGAATGTGTCAACCTATCCATGGCGGAATCTGCCCGGGGTGACGATGGACAAGGAAGGCGATATCGTGACGATCACGCTCGGCGGCGGCCGCGAGCTCCCCTATGCCATCGCGGCCTCCGCCGGGCCGCACCTGCTGCTGCGCCGGCGCTGACGGCGGCGCCTAGCGCATCGACGTCACAGAGTACCCGGAGGGGAAGACATGAGCCGGCTCCGCCTGCTGCTGCTCTCGCTCGCCCTCGCCGCGGCCGCCTGCGCGTCGCTCGCGCCACCGCCCGCGCCGCTCGATCGAATCAACCACGTCATCGTCATCTACCAGGAGAATTGGAGCTTCGACAGTCTCTACGGCAAGTTCCCCGGCGCGAACGGCTTGGCCAGCGCGGGAGACACCGTGAGGCAGACCGACAAGGACGGCAAGCCCTACGCGACCCTGCCCCCCTCGGTTGACAATCGCAAGCGCCCGCCCGTGACGGATCCGCGCATCCCGGCCAATCTGCCCGTCGCGCCCTTCGACCTCGCTCTGTACGTGAAGCCCGAGGACACCGCAGGCAATCCCGTGCACCGCTTCTACCATCAGCAATACCAGATCAATGGCGGCAAGATGGATCGCTTCGTGGCATGGGGCGGGGTGGGTGGGCTCGTCATGAGCTATTACGATGCGACCGACCTGCCGCTCGGCAAGCTCGCGCAGGAATACGTGCTGGCCGATAATTTCTTCCACGCCGCGTTCGGCGGCTCGTTCCTGAACCACACCTGGCTCATCTGCGCCTGCACTCCCTATTGGCCCGACGCCCCCGCGGCGATGCGCGTGCAGGTCGATTCGGCCGGGAAGCTCACCAAGGACGGCGACCTCACGCCGGACGGGTACGTCGTGAACACTGCGTTCACCGTGAACACGCCCCACCCGAAGATCACGAACCCCGGCCAGCTATTGCCGAACCTGACGAATCCCACCATCGGCGACCGGCTCGACGAGAAGGGGATCTCCTGGGCGTGGTACTCGGGCGGCTGGCGCGACGCGCTCGCCGGCAAGGCGCACGCGGTCTTCCAGTATCATCACCACCCGTTCGCGTATTTCGCGAAGTGGGCGGACGGCACCGCTGCCAAGGCGCGTCACCTGAAGGACGAAGACGAATTCTTAAAGGACCTCCAGGCTGGCGCGCTTCCCGCTGTGACTTTCATCAAGCCGCTCGGGCCCGACAACGAGCACCCGGGCTACGCTTCGCTGCTGCAGGGACAGGAGCACGTGGCCAGGCTCGTCCAGGCCGTCATGGCGAGTGCTTACTGGAAAGACACGGCCATCATCATCACGTACGACGAGAACGGAGGACGGTGGGACCATGTGCCGCCGCCGGTCGTCGATCGCTGGGGGCCGGGCACGCGCGTGCCGACCATCGTCATCTCGCCGCTCGCACGCCGGCGGTACGTGGATCACACGTACTATGACACGACGTCCATCCTCAAGCTCATCGAGCGGCGTTGGGGGCTGGCGCCACTGGGCGCGCGGGACGCCACCGCGAATGACCTGAGCAATGCATTCGCGCCGGTTGCCGGAAGGTGACCGGGCAGTTTAGGCGCCCCGCTTGACGCATTTCCCGGTCAGGCGCAGTATCCCTCCCTGTCCACCCTGCCAAGCGGAGGAGCCATGAGCAGACGCCCGATGCTATTGCGCGCACTCGGACTCGTGATTGTCCTTGGCGCACTGGCCGCCGCCGTCCCGGCGGGAGGCCAGACCCCGAAGCGCGGCGGGGTGCTCAATGCGATGCTCACCGAGGACCCGCCAGGCTTCTCGATCCACGAGTCGGCGACGATCTCCGGCGTCTGGCCCTTGATGCCCTGCTACTCGAATCTCGTTCTATTCGACCCGCTCAAATC
>JBKPCB010000033.1:0-3761 GCA_046727155.1 Candidatus Methylomirabilota bacterium
CGCCTTGAGCGTCGAGACCATGTCGGGCCACACGCGATCGATCACGTGGATCTCGCCGGCGCGCAGCGCGGCGGCGCGTGTCGAGAGCTCCGGGATGAACCGGAACGTGAGCTTGTCGACCTTCGGCACCGAGGCGCGCCAGTAACCAGGGTTGGCTTCGAGCTCGACGTGATCACCGTGCGTCCACGACGTGAACCGGAACGGCCCGGTTCCCACGGGTTTGGTGAAGAACGCGTCCTCGTTGCCTCCGGCCGTCGCCGGCAGCATGCCGAGCATCGTCAGATGGGCGGGCAGCGAGCCGAAGGGCCGTTTCGTCGTCACCGTCACCGTCACGTCGTCGTCTTTGCGGACGTCCTCGATGTCCTGATAGACGAATGACTTGATCAGCTTGGTGTTGTCGCGCACGCGCTTGAGCGTGAACACGACGCTGTCTGCGGTGAACGGCGTCCCGTCGTGGAAGCGCACGCCTCGGCGCAGCACGAACCGCCACGTCGTGTTGTTGATCGGCTTCCAGGACTCGGCGAGCGCAGGCACGAACTTGTCGTCGTTGGTCACGTCGAGCAGCGGATCGTAGACGTGCCGGAGCACCGACGTGCTCGAGATCGAGTAGTGGTTGGCGGGATCGAGCGTCAGCATCCGCTCGGAGAGGCCCGCGATGATCTGGCCGCGGCGCGTCTGGGCGCGCGCGGCGCGCGGGCGCGCCGTCGCGGCGGCGAGGGCGGTGGCGCTGCCGAGGACGAATTGCCGGCGGCTCAGACGTGGTGCTCCCATGAATTCCTCCTTCCAGGCGATGGCCAGTATCCTATCTCTGAATGGGATCAGGCTGGTTCTGGACCGCGCTGCTGATCGTGGCCATGGCCGCCGCGGTGCTCGCCATCCTCATCGGCCATGTCTCGCTACGCGCCCCGGCCGCCGCGCTGCGCCTCTACCGCCGTCATTTCCCTGAGCCGCGTCAGGAGCGGTTGTTCCTGGCCTCCGTGAGCTTCTTCGTGACCTTCATGATCACGCGCGGGATCGCGCACGCGATCGCACTGCGCATCGGGCCGTTCGGCAACGTCCGTCTCGGAGCGGTCCATATCCACCACCTCGTGTGGGGCATCGTCGTGCTGCTCGGCGTGGGTCTGTGCTGGCTGGCGCAGATCGGTGACGGGGCGTCCGGCGCATCACCCGTGGCCTCGCGTGTCACCGCCCTGCTCTACGGCGCCGGCGCCGCGCTCACCCTCGACGAGTTCGCGCTCTGGCTCTTGCTCGAAGACGTGTACTGGACACCGCAGGGACGGCTGAGCGTTCATGCGGCGTTGCTCTTCGGCAGTCTGCTCGCCGTCTTGGCCGGAGGCGGCCGCTTCTTCCACGCGGCCGTACGTGAGTCGCTGCTCCTCCTCGGGCGACGCTGACCTCAGCCGCGGACGGCAAGCGCCTCCAGCGCCTTCCAGTCGAACTCCACGCCGTGTCCGGGCCGCTCGGGCGCGACGGCGGCGCCCGCGTCCAACCGCAGCGGCTCGGCAATGAACCGATCGAGCCCGAAGCCGTGCGCCTCGAGATAGGAGCGATTCGGCGCCGCCGCAAGCAGGTGCACGGTGATGTCGTGCGCGCCGTGCGACGTGACCGGCAGATGGAACGCCTCGGCGAGATGGCAGATCTTCATGAAGATCGTGATGCCTCCGCAGTTGGTGACGTCCGGCTCCGGAAATGTGACGCCGCCGGCGGCGATGAGGTGGCGGAACTCGGCCAGCCTATGCAGATTCTCACCCGCGGCGATGGGCAGACCGCCGTCCCGCACGATGCGCGCGTGCCCGGGCACGTCGTCGGGATCGGTCGGCTCCTCCAGCCACACGGGATCGAACTCGGCGAGCGCGCGCGCCGCGCGAATCGCCTCGTCCACGCTCCAACGCATGTTCGCGTCGACCATGAGCGGAAACTCCGTGCCGAGATGCCTCCGCATCGCGCGTACTCGCTCCACGTCTTGCCCGAGCGACTCTCGCCCGACCTTCATTTTGATCGCCCGAAATCCTCGCGCGAGGTTGTCGTCGGTCTGCCGCAGGAGCGCGTCGACCGGGAGGTCGAGATCGATTCCGCCGGCGTAGCACGGCACGCGCGGATCGAAGCCGCCCAGCGCACGCCAGAGCGGCGTCGCCTGTCGCCGCGCGCGCAGGTCCCACAGCGCGATGTCGACCGCCGAGATGGCGAGGGCGGCCGCGCCACCGCGGCCACCGTAGTGCAGCGCCCACCACATCGCGCGCCAGATCTCCTCGATCCGGTCGGCGTCGCGCCCGACCAGCAGCGGGCCGAGCTCGCGCGCGATGAGCGCGCGGACGGCGGCGCCGCCCGCGCCAACCGTATACGTGTAGCCGACGCCCATCGCACCGTCCGCATCGTGCAGCCGCACGGTCACCAACTCGAAGCCGCGGATCGTGCCGTGCGTGCTGTCCGACAGCGCGGTCGGCAACGGGATGACGTAATGGTCGGCCTGCACCTCCCGAATGCGCATGGGCCGGTATTCTAATCGAGCGCAAAAGTCGCGTATCCTACCGCCATGATCACACCAGGCTTCGAATCCCTGCTCTCGACCCGCGCCCGCTTCGCCGTACCGCTCACCACGCCCCGCGCTTCCATGAACCCGCTCTACGAGTTCGGCGGCGGCTATCCCGATCCTGTCTCATTCCCCTACGAAGGGATGATCGAGGCCACGGCGAAGATGATGGCCGCCGAAGGCGCGGCGGCGATGACATACGGTGACCCGCAGGGCTACCTCGGCCTGCGCGAGCTGATTTGCCACAAGTACCAGCTGTTCGAGAACATGAAGGCGACGCCCGAGAACATCGTCGTCGCCAACGGGTCCGGGCAGGCGCTGTCGCTGGCCTTCAGCGCATTCGTCGATCCCGGGGACGCCATCATCTCCGAGGCGCCGACGTTTTCCGGGTCGCTCAACACGATCCGCCGACACGGACCCGAAGTCCTGGATGTGCCCGTGGACGACGAGGGTATCGTCACCGCGGCTGTGCGTGCGCGCCTCGAGAGCCTGCGCGCCGCCGGTCGCCGCTGCAAGCTCATCTACACGATCGTGAACTTCCAGAATCCGGCGGGTCCCAGCCAGTCGCTCCGTCGCCGGCTGGAGCTCATCGCGCTCGCCCACGAGTTCGACACGCTGATCCTGGAGGACGACGCGTATGGCGAGCTGCGCTTCGAGGGCCAGACGCTGCCGCCGCTGTACGCGCTCGATCGCGGGGAGCGCGTGATCCGTGCCGGCACGCTGTCCAAGATCCTGGGCGCGGGCGTGCGGCTGGGCTGGCTTTGCGCCCCGAAGGCGATGATTCCATCGCTGCAGTCATTCCTCTTCGGCGGCGGCACCAATCCGTTCATGTCACGCGTGGCGACATACTATCTGAAGGACAACCTGGCGCCG
Organism: Candidatus Methylomirabilota bacterium; assembly: GCA_046727155.1. Classification (GTDB taxonomy): domain Bacteria; phylum Methylomirabilota; class Methylomirabilia; order Rokubacteriales; family CSP1-6; genus DASSSH01. The sequence goes on from JBKPCB010000033.1 coordinate 3,404, forward strand.
CACGTGCAGCGCCTGATCGGCGTGTACCGCGCCAAGCGCGACGCCATGCTGCGCGGGCTCGACGAGGTGCTCGGCTCGACCGACGCGGTCATCAGCCGGCCCGAGGGCGGGTTCTTCCTCTGGATCAAGCTGCCGAGCGCCACCGATCGGGCGCGCCTCGCCGAGCGCGCGCTCGCCGCGCGCGTTCACTACACCCCTGGCCCGGTGTTCTACGCCAACGGCGGCGGCGAGGAGTACATCCGTCTGGCGTTCTCGTACGAGCAGCCGGACAAGTGCTACGAAGGCGCGCGGCTGCTGGCCAAAGCTATGCTGAACGCTTGAGGGGCTCCGCCTCGTCGCCCGGGAGATGCTTCATGAA
>JBKPCB010000034.1:0-10066 GCA_046727155.1 Candidatus Methylomirabilota bacterium
AGTCCACTCCATTCAGGAGCTCCGTGCTCCCGAACGTGAAGCGCGGGTACCCGAGCGTGATGTCGAGGCCGACCGTGGAGAGGAATAGGCCGAACAGCACAGCCAGGCCTCCCTTGGCGATAGAGCCGCTGGAGACCATGGTGGTGGCGCTGAGCCCGAGCGCGCCGAGCCAGAAGTACTCGAACGACGTGAAGTGGATCGCGACTTCCGCCAGGGCGGTCGCGGCGATCATCAGGGCGACCGCTCCCATGATTCCGCCGATGGCCGAACAGATGACGTCCACCCCCAGGACCAGCTCCGCCTGCCCCTTTTTCGCGAGCTGGTAGGAGTCTTCCGTGTAGGCGGCGGACGAGGGAGTCCCCGGGATGCGCACCAGGGCGGCCGGAATGTCGCCGGCGAAGATCGCCATGGCCTCCATGGTCACGATGGCAGCCAAACCAGTGAAGGGCTCCATGAAGAACGTGAAGGGGACCAGCAGCGCCGTGGCCATGGTGGCCGTCAATCCCGGCATCGCCCCGACGAAGAGGCCGTACACACTCGCCAGGACGATGACACCCCAGACCGTCGGGTCCGCCAGCATCCCGACTGCCGTCCAGAGGCTCCCGATCATCTCAAAACCACAGGAGGCCGAGCGGGAGCGGAACTCGCAGGACCTTGCCGAAGATCACGTACACGAACAGAGTAAGGCCGACCGCCGCGGCCACGGCGCGGGGGAGCGGGGTCCCCAACCACCACATCAGTCCTAGCAGGATCGCCGCCGTGGTCAGGAGAAACCCGAAGACCGGAGAGGCCAACATGAATACGATGATGGCGGCGAACACGAGGAGGGCGTTGAAGACACCGCCGGGGTGGAGCCCTGCCGGGACCGGCGTGGCGTCAGGCGGGTTCGCGGGCCGCCTGAGCGCCGGGAACACGAGGCACGCGCCGAAGCCGATCATCAATATGGCGAGAACCCGCGGGAAGAGGGCAGGGCCGGGCGACCCGTCCTCGAGGCGCGGAAACCCGAGCGTTGCGGCGAAAATAGCGGCGCCGGCTCCAACGAAGCCGGCGCCCACGACCGTGTCGCTGATCTTCATCTGGGAGAGTAGGGACGATTACTTCGTCAGGCCGGCCTCCTTCATCAGGACTCCCATCGTCTGGTCCTGCTCGGCGAGGAACTTCCCGAAGTCGGCGGAGCCCTTGTAGAGGATGCCGAATGGGCCCTTGTTCATGAAGTCCACGAACTCGGGACTCTTGACCACCTTGTCGAGCGCCTTCTCGAGCACCGCCACGGTCTCGGGCGACGCGCCCTTGGGAAGCGCGATTCCCCGCCAAGCCCCCATCGTCCAATTGATCCCGAGCTCCTTCAGCGTCGGCACGTCGGGGAAGCCCGGGTCCCGCTTGTCGGCCATGTTCGCCAACGCGCGCACCTTGCCAGCCTCGATCAGGGATCGTCCTTCAACGAGGCTCGCCGTCACGACCTGCACGCCTCCCGCGACGAGCTCCTGGAGCCCCGTGGCTGCACCGGTGCTGGGGACCCATGGCAGGGCGGTGATGGGAATCCCGGCCGTCTTGAGCATCCCCACCCGGGCCAGGTCCCAGCTCCCGCCCCGACCGGTGCCAGAGGCCATCGCCTTCCCCGGGTTCGCCTTCACGTAGTCGAGGAGCTGCTTGAGCGTCCGCCACTCGGAGTTGGCGGCGACCTGGACGCCGGCGGCGTCGATGTTGAGCAACGCCACGGGTGTGAACTCCTTGTAGGTGACAGGCGTGAGGCCCATCCAGTGCATCATCGTGATTTCGACGGTCGGGATGGTGATCGTGTAGCCGTCCGGCGCTGCCGTCGCCCCCGCCGTGTGCCCCACGGCGCCGCTCCCGCCGGTGCGGTTGACCACGGTGACTGGCTGTCCCAGCTCCTTCTCGAGGAGGACCGCCACAATGCGCGCGATGCGGTCCGTGCCGCCGCCAGCCGCCCACGGACAAATGAGTTGGATCGGCCGGTTAGGGTACTTGGGCTGGGCGTCGGCCGAGGCCGACCACCCCGACGCCAGCGCCACCAGGCCGAGGACGAAGGTGAGTCCGATGCCGATGGAGCGTCGCATGAGTGCACCTCCTTGGGATGGGTGGCCGGGTTTCGCGGAGAGACATTATGCTGACACCCCGGGGGTGTCAAGCGCTCAGCATCTGCTTCGCTGTCGCGCGCACGCGACCCGGCTACTTCGGCGGACCCATCTCCATGATGGGTCGAACTTCGATCGAGCCCCCCAGGCGCGCCGACGGGATCCGCGAGGCGATCGCGATCGCGTCGTCGAGGGTCTTGGCCTCGACGATGTAGTAGCCGCCCAGCTGCTCCTTGGTCTCGGCGAACGGGCCGTCCGTCGTGACCGTCTTGCCGTTCTTCAACCGCACGGTGGTGGCGGAGCTGGTCGGCTGCAGCGGAGCGCCGGCCTGGAAGGCGCCGCTCTTCTGGATGCTCTGGGTGAACTCGCCGTACTGCTGGAAGATGGCGCCCTTTTCCTGCTCGGACATCTTTGCCCAGACCTTCTCGTCGTCGTAGATCAGCAACATATAACGCATGGCGGAGTCTCCTTTCAGACTCTAGTCGAACGGGAGGCGCCCCGATCGACAACTAGGTCAAGTTCTTGACGGCCCACCATTGTTGACGGACACTTCGACGGCAGCCGGAGTACCCGTCGCCGTCTCACAATGGACGCGACGGATTTCTTTCAGGGGATGTCGATCTCGAGCCGACCCGTTCGACTATACGGTGAGAAGGGGAGAGATGTGCTGACTGCGAAGACGGGCGCGAAGCCCGGGAAGGAGTAAGGGATGAGCGGGGTACGGGTACTGGTTGGTACACGCAAGGGCGCGTTCGTCCTGACGTCGGACGCAAAGCGCGAAGGGTGGGACGTCAGCGGCCCCCACTTCGGGGGCTGGGAGATCTACCACCTCAAGGCATCTCCCGCTGACCCGAATCGGCTGTACGCGTCCCAGTCCAGTGGCTGGTTCGGGCAGCAGATCCAGCGCTCCAATGACGGAGGCAAGACGTGGGAAGCGGTGGGGAACAAATTCGTGTACGACGGCGCCACCGGCACCCACCAGTGGTACGACGGCACGCCGCACCCCTGGGAATTCGCGCGAGTATGGCATCTCGAACCGTCGCTAACCGATCCGGACACGGTCTACGCCGGGGTTGAAGATGCCGCCTTGTTCCGCTCGATGGACGGCGGCCAGACGTGGCAGGAGCTCCCCGGACTGCGCGGCCACGAGTCAGCATCCTCGTGGCAGCCGGGCGCCGGTGGGATGTGCCTGCACACGATCCTTCTCGATCCGAGCCATCCCGAGCGCATGTTCATCGCCATCTCGGCGGCGGGCGCGTTCCGGACCGACGACGCCGGCAAGACGTGGCGACCGATCAACCGCGGCCTGAGGTCCGAGCAGATCCCAAACCCGACGGCCGAGGTGGGCCACTGCGTGCATCGCATCGCGATGCACGGGTCGCGCCCGGGTGTCCTGTTCATGCAGAAGCACTGGGACGTCATGCGCAGCGACGACGCTGGCGAGTCATGGCGGGAGGTCAGCGGCAACCTGCCGACCGACTTCGGGTTTCCGATCGACGTGCACGCGCACGAGCCGGACACCATCTACGTCGTGCCGATCAAGAGCGACTCCGAGCACTATGTACCCGAAGGGAAGCTGCGCGTGTACCGGAGCCGGACGGGCGGCAACGAATGGGAGGCGCTCACCAAGGGTCTGCCGCAACGGGACTGCTACGTCAACGTGCTGCGCGACGCGATGGCGGTCGACTCGCTGGATCCGTGCGGCGTGTACTTCGGCACCACCGGCGGGCAGGTGTACGCCTCGGCCGACGCCGGGGATAGCTGGGAGCCCATCGTCCGCGATCTCCCGTCCGTGGTGTCCGTCGAGGTCCAGACGCTGTCATGATCCGGGTGGTGCTCCCGGCCCATCTGCGGACGCTCGCGCGCGTCGACGGGGAGGTGAAGGTCCATGTCGAGGGACAGGTCACGCAGCGGTCGGTCCTCGACGCGCTCGAGGCCGGCTATCCGATGCTGCGCGGGACGATGCGCGACCAGGTCACGCACCAGCGCCGAGCGTTCCTGAGGTTCTTCGCCTGCGAGCAGGATCTGTCTCACGAATCACCGGATGCCCCGCTGCCCGACGCGGTCGCGGCCGGAGCCGAGCCGCTGCTGATCGTGGGAGCCATGGCTGGCGGCTAGGCTCTAAGCGCGCTGGACTTCGGCGTACCAGGCGATCGACGGCTGAGGTCCCTCGGGTCGCTGGGGCTCACCGGCATCTCCCTGCTCTCGTTCGGCGTCTAAGGAGAGCGAGGTAAACTGCCGGGCCTGTCGATCTCGAGACGCTTTGTTCGACTATTCAGTGAGGCACACACCAAGGAGGACACACCATGGGAGCCAAGGGAGAAGCGTACGCCAGGCAGTTCGAGGCTAAGGTGCAGGAGGCCACAGCCCTCCTGGAGAAGCTGAGCGATGCCGACTGGAAGAAGACGACGGCCGCCGAGAAGTGGACGGTCGGCGTAGCGGCGCACCACATCGCCAGAAGCTACGAGCCGGTCACCCACATCATCAAGACGATCGCCGCGGGCCAGGCGCTGCCGCACTTCACCCCCCAGATGCTGGACGAGATGAACGCCCAGCATGCCAAGGAGTTTGCCCACTGCACCAAGCCGGAGACGATCGCGCTCCATAAGAAGGGCGCGGCGGCGGCGGCCGCGGTCGTGCGCGGCCTGTCCGACGCCGAGCTCGCGAAGAGCGGCACCGTGTTCACGGGGATGCCGCCCATGAGCGCCGAGGAGATGGTCAAGCGCGCCCTCCTCGGCCACATCGACGAGCATTTCGGCAGCATCCGGAAGACGATCGGCGGCTGAGTCACTCGTCTGCGAAAGGAGTCATGGCGATGATCAAGGGACTGCGCGGGGCAAGCATCTGGAGCGAAGACCTGAAGAACCTGCTGCCCTTCTATCGTGACGTCCTGGGCCTCAAGGTGGGACTCGAGAGCCCGGGATTCGTCGTGCTCGGCGAGCCGGGAGCGCCGGCGCTCGCGCTGGGGACGCACAGCGAGGTGCACGGGCGCAACACCGACCCGGCGCGGCACATGGTAGCCCTCTGGACCGACGACGTCAGGACGGACTGGAAGCGATTGAAGGGTGTCGGGGTCGAGTTCGTCGAGGATCCGACGGACTACGCCAACGTGCGGATCGCGACCTTAAAGGACCCCGAAGGCAACCTGGTCCAGCTTCTTCAGTCCCTGACCGCATGAAGCCAGTCCGAGCGCGGTCCACTGAGGGCGAAAGGTCATTCTGACATGCGCTACATGCTGCTGATCTACAAGGACGAGAAGGTGTGGGGCGAGATGTCCGTGCAGGAGAAGGGCACGATCTACCAGCAGGCCGTCGAGTATAGCGAGGACTTCCGAAAGCGCGGCGTTTACCTGGCCGGCGAGCCCCTGCAGGACACCAACACCGCCACCACCGTGCGGATGAAGAACGGCCAGGCGGTTGTCACGGATGGGCCGTTCGCCGAGACGAAGGAGCAGCTGGGCGGCTACACCATCGTGGAGGCCAAGCACCTCGACGAGGTGATGGCATTCGTCGCCAGCCACCCGTTACTGCGGGGCGGTCTCTCGATCGAGGTGCGGCCCATCAGGGAGGGGCCGCCGCTCTAGCCACCGTCGCGTGCACGCGGCCGCCCGGTGGGGTAGCCTTCCCACTTGGAGCGGCCATGGGCATCGAGGAGATTTTTCGCGCGGAGCACGGGCGGATCCTGGCCACGCTGATCCGCCTCCTCGGCGACTTCGACGTAGCTGAAGAGGCGCTGCAGGAAGCGCTGGCGGCGGCGCTCGAGCAGTGGCCGGTGGCCGGCACGCCGGCGAATCCCGTCGCCTGGCTGGTCTCCACCGGGCGGCACAAGGCGATCGACCGGCTGCGCCGGCGCGCGCGCCTCGCGGAGAAGCAGGACGAGATCGCGCGGCATATCGAGCTGTCGGCCGCGGAGGACGATTCGCCCGTGCCAGAAGATAGGCTCCGCCTGATCTTCACGTGCTGCCATCCGGCGCTCGCGACCGAGGCGCAGGTGGCGCTCACGCTGCGCACGCTCGGAGGGCTCACCACCGAGGAGATCGCGCACGCCTTTCTGGTGCCCGCGCCGACCATGGCGCAGCGGCTCGTGCGGGCCAAGGCCAAGATCCGCGACGCGCGCATTCCCTACCAGGTGCCGCTCGACGACGCGCTCACGGAGCGGCTCGAGGCGGTAATGGTGGTGGTCTATCTCGTGTTCAACGAGGGCTACGCCGCTAGCTTCGGCGCGCGGCTGGTGCGGCACGAGCTGTGCGAGCAGGCCATCCGGCTTGGGCGCATGCTGGTCGAGCTGCTGCCGCCCCACGCCGAGCCGAAGGGCCTGCTCGCGCTCATGCTGCTGCACGACGCGCGGCGCGGGACACGCCTGGACGGGTCAGGCGACATCGTGCTGCTCGAGGATCAGGACCGGACGCGCTGGGACCGCGCGCAGATCGACGAGGGCGCGGCGCTGGTCGAGGCCGCGCTGCGCGCCGGGGGCCGGCCGCCTGGCCCGTATGCCCTGCAGGCGGCGATCGCGGCGGTTCACGCGCAGGCGCGCACCGCCGCTGCCACCGACTGGACGCAGATTGCCGCGCTGTACGGCGTACTGGCGCGCGTGCATCCGACTCCGGTGGTCGAGCTCAACCGTGCGGTCGCGGTCGCGATGTCGAGCGGGATCGAGCGCGGCCTGGCTCTGGTCGATGCGCTCGACCGGCACGGCGAGCTCGCCGAGTATCACCTGCTGCCCGCCGCGCGGGCCGAGCTGCTGCGCCGGCTTGGCCGGCACGCCGAGGCCGCCGAGTCGTACCGACGCGCCCTCGCGCTGGTGAGCAACGAGGCCGAGCGGAGGCATCTGGAAAAACGGCTGCGAGAGGTCGTGTCGTAGGGCGACAAGCGGCAAGGGCGAGAGGGTAGAACAAGTGGACAAAGAACTTTACGGGCGGAATCGAATCAGCATATCCGGTCCCGTTATGGCTGCTGTCAGTGACCTGAGTCATCGAGTTATGTCGTGCTCAAATCGTCTGCAATGGACCGAAGGATCTCTGCAACGCTCGCCCGTTCGATTCGAAGGAGTTGGATCTCGTTTCGAAGCTCGTCGAGCTCCTCGCGGAGTTGCTCATTGTCCCGTTCCAGCGCTGCATCCTTGACTTCGAGCTGTTCCTTGCGTTGCGCCGTCTCTGCCAACCTATCCACTAAGTGCTTGGTATTTTCGAACCACCGAGCAATTTCTTCGCTGATGTTTGAGGCCAAGAGGAGCGTGCTCGCAGGCTAGATCGGGCTTACGGCCCTGGTCGGGCAGCCGCGGCATGGCGGACCGAAGACCTCTCCCAGGGATCTGTTAAGAGGGGCGTGATTGGTGCGGATGGGATGACCGGCGACCAGGCACCACTGGTGTTCACTAGCCCGATGAGCGGGCCCTATAGGAGGAATCCTCGGAATCCCTTCTTTTCCAGAGCTGCGCGGACCGCCTCTGCACGCTCCCTGGTGGGATACTTGCCAATCCACACGACCCAGGGATTGGCGGTCGAGTCGCGGCGGCGCACGTCTGCGGGATAGCCCTCACGTCTCATCCGGGTAGCGAGGCGAACGGCCTGGTTTGCGTCTTTGAATGCAGCAATCTGGACCCAGAAGCCGCCTCCCGAGGAAGTTGGGGCAGGCTTGCTGATCGCGGATGCTGTGGGCTCCGCCGAGACTGCCACACGGCCACCTGGCGTCGAAACGGCTGCCTTGGGTGAGCTGACCATCTCTGCTGGCGGCGTCTTCAGGATTGGCGCTGATGAAGGCGTGTTCGGGGCGAGCGAAGAAGCGACCGATGGAAAAGGAGCACTGCCCTTGTGTAGCGCGGGTCGCTGACTGTTCCACCAACCGAGCCAATAGGGAACCATCAAGACCAGGGTGAACGTAACAACGGCGGAAACGATCCCGACCCAGATCCCGCGGAAAGGAGAGTCCTCTAGCTGCTCCTCCTCTTCTTCGAACCACGTGGCCTCGTCGGAGAGGTTGGCTTCGCTGAGCGCACCTTCTTCGGCTTGGGGCCCACTGTGATCCGCTGGGAGGTGAACGGAAATCTGTTCCATTTCTTATGCCCTCATAACATGAGCTCTGCCAATACCCGACAAGAAAAGTGAACTTTCCTGAGCCCCTCCGCTGGCGATGGGCGCCGATGCGTGGCGGGCACCTGTCGCTCGGCCCAGAGGGAGAGTTTTTCGCTTTGATAGCGAAGAGCGCCCAACGAGGATGTCGAATGAACGGCATTGGAGTGGGAGTTATACGAACAGCTCTCTGCCCAGGTTCCGACTGAAGCAAGGCAGACTTCTCGATCCCGCGGAAAGGCGCCACTACGTCTCTCTTGGCGAGGTCGACGGGGAGCCGCCGCGCGAAGGCGCTATCAACGGGTGGCTTGTCTGTCGGATCAAGGAGAACTAGATACGCCAGCCCTAGGTTGCCGAAGGATGTGGGCTCCGCGCCATCCGCGCGGCGATACGAACGGCTTGGCAATTACTGCGCCCTGCGTGACAATCTTTCAGGGTATTCCATTGCCGACCGCATCCCAAGGACTTGATCTAGCAGCCGTTTCCCCCTGGTCTCCCTCTTGCTTCTTGGACCCAACACCCGGGACGGAGTTCCTGTTCGGCAGGTCGGCGTTCCCCCTGGTCGCCGGTCTGGGGCTGGACCAAGGTTCTTCCGTTCCCGGGTCCAATTCAGCAGGGGGGCAGACGATTGGACTACGGGTTTCCACTTGTTGGAGTTGCCGAGCGCGGCCGATCTATCCGCTTGAGCACCACCGCGCTTCAACAGACATCCGGGAGGCAATCGATTGGCTGACGGTATCTCAGTTATCCAGACTGCGGCCATGCGGGCCAGGGGCCTCGCCTGGAGAGGGCTGCTGTGCCACAATCCCGATGCCTGCGAAGAGGGCCTGTGCCTCGAGACTGAGTCGGGCCGCCGCGTCCACCCAGTCGACCCGCTGGCCTTTGCCAAGTGGCGCGTGCGTGCCAGCCCTGATCAGATTCCCGAGCACGTGCTCATTACGACGGAGCTCGAAGGGACTCACGCATGAGGGCGGTCAGGACGTGGGGCCCATTACCGAAGCCCGGCGTGCTGGCCCTTGGTGTCGCGCTGGGGGCAATGCTTGGAAGCGCCGCTGCGTGGGCTGTGTCGCATTGGCGGGAAGAGCGCATTTACCAGAGGTGGCGACGCAACCGGAACCGGCCGGGTTATCCGGTTCGGCAACTGAATTAGCTGAGCTCTGACGGGGGATCCGCCATGAAGCGTGTACCGTCTGACCCGGTGACGCGGCGCCGCCGGATAGATCCGCTCGACACTGATCTCCTCGGGGCGCTGGAAGAACGAGACAAGCGCCTCTACGCCATGATAAGCAGGGCAACGAGGTATCGAAGGATCCTGACAGACGAGATCCAGCGGCTGCGGATGGGCGATGATCCTCAACTCGCCCGAGGCATAGTGACCCGATGGGACACCCTATTACGAGAGATCCAACGGCTGGCGGCAGATCTGTAAGAGGACTCCAGACCCGCAGACGGAGCGGCAAGCATGCAAGGGATCGCTGAGCGGCTGCGCGAAGAACTAGACAAAACGATGGGCCGGATCCGCCGCATGGGAGGAGGCGTGGTCTTCGAGGAGTTCCCTGGGGCCCTTGAGGCAAACCCTCACGAGGCTGATCAGGTGGACGCGAGCCGCGCGAGCGAGGAACGCGAAACAAGCTCCGCGACGCGACGCGTGCTCATCGACAAGGCGAACAAGCTTGCCGAGGCACTCCAGCGGTTTCAGCGCGGGAAGTACGGTACTTGCGAGGAGTGTGGGGAAGCGATTGAGCCGGCTCGGCTACGAGCCACACCGGAAGTCACGACCTGCATCCCGTGCCAAGGCCGTCTGGAGCGCTCAGCCCGCCGGCTCCAGCATCAAGACCCGACGTTGGAGGCTCACTAGGAAGACCCGGACAAGCGCCTTTAGCGGAGGGTTGCCGTCCTGAGC
>JBKPCB010000035.1:0-10527 GCA_046727155.1 Candidatus Methylomirabilota bacterium
GGTCAGGTCTTGAAATGCGACAAACGGTGACGGCAATTGCCGTCACTAAATGTTGCATTTCAAGACCTGACCCCACTACTGTAGGCGGCATGGAAGTCACCAAGTTCACCAGCCGCTCGGGGATACGCGTGTATCAGATGCCCGTGGAGACCTTCCCCGGCCACGTCAACAACATCTACCTGATCCTCGATGGCGACTTGGTCACCCTCTTCGACGTGGGCTCGGGCACGCCGGACTCCAACGAGGGGCTCCAGGCGCGGATGGCGGAGGTGCGCGAGCGGTTCGGCGAGCCGGCGCGGCTCGAGGACGTTGAGCACGTGGTGATCAGTCATGCCCACATCGACCACTTCGGCTGGGTCGGGCACTTCGCCCGCCAGACCGAGGCCGCCGTTTACGTGCACGAGCTCGACGCGCGCGTGCTCAACAACTTCGAGGAGCGCATCGTGCTGGCCTCCAAGGACCTGCGGGTGTTCCTCGAGCGCTCGGGCGTCAAGCCGGAGGCGCGCGCGGCGCTCGAGGAGATGTACCGCTTCTCGAAGAGCTTCTTCAAGTCGGTGGAGATCGACCGCGTGGTCCGCGACCGCGACACGATCATCAACGGCTACCGCGTGCATCACACGCCGGGCCACTGCCCGGGGCAGATCTGCCTGGAGGTGGACGACCTGCTCTTCACCGCCGATCACGTGCTGTCCCGCATCACGCCCCATCAATCGCCGGCCGCTATCACCGCCTTCTGCGGCCTCGAGATGTACCTGCAGTCGCTGGACAAGGTGAGGGCGCTGGCCGATGTGAGCATGTCGCTGCCCGGCCACGAGGCGCCGATTCCGGATCTGGCCGCGCGCATCGACGGCATCGTCGCCCATCACGACAAGCGGCTGAACCAGGTGCTTGAGATCTGCGGCGAGGCTATGTCCCTGGCGGATGTCTCCAAGCGGCTCTTCGGCCGGAAGGACGGCTACACGCGTCTGCTGGCCCTGGAAGAGGCCGGCGCCCACGTGGAGTACCTCTTCCAGCGGGGCGAGCTGCGCATCGCCAACCTCGAGGACGTCACCCGTGAGGACAACCCCGTGATCCGTTATGAGGCCCGACGAGGAGCCGTCGTCTGAGCGCCCCGAAATCGGCACCCGCGAGCCTCATCATCGCCGCCAGTGAGGCGGATTCGAACCTCTACTACGCCTGCCGCTTCCTGGCCCCCGACCCATTCGTCTATCTCGAGGTGGGCGGCCGCAAGGTCCTTCTGATGTCCGACCTCGAGGTGGACCGCGCGCGGGCCCAGGCGCGCGTGGACGAGGTGCTCTCGCTCTCCGAGTGGGAGGCTAAGGCGAAGCAGCGCTGGGCCCAGCCTCGCCTCACCGACACCGTAAGCCTCTTGCTCGAGGGTTACGGCGTGAAGGCCGTCGAGGTTCCCGCGGATTTTCCGTTGGAGGCGGCTGACCGCCTGCGCGAGCGCGGCGTGACGGTGACGGCGCGGCCCCATCCGTTCTTCCCGCAGCGGCTCATCAAGACGGCCGAGGAAGTGGCCGCCATCGAGCAAACACAGCACCACACCGAGGCCGCCCTCGAGGCGGCATTGAACGTCCTGAGAGAGAGCGACGTTCGCGGGGACGCGGTGATCTGGAAGGGCCGCCCCCTCACCAGCGAGGACCTCAAGAAGGTCGTCAACGTCACGCTCATGGAGAATGACTGCATCGCCGAGCACACGATCATCGCCTGCGGCGCGCAGGGGGTGGATCCCCATAACCAGGGCTCGGGTCCCATCCGTCCCAATCAGGGCATCATCTTCGACATCTTCCCCCGCTCCTCAGCGACTCGGTACTTCGCCGACATGACCCGCACGGTGGTCAAGGGCAAGGCCAGCGACGAGCTCAGGCGGATCTACGAGGCCGTGCTGGCGGCGCAGCTGCGGGGGATCGAGCTGATCCGGGCGGGCGCCTCGGGGGCGGCCGTCCATACGGAGGTCAACCGGGTCCTCGAGGCTCGCGGCTACACAACCGGGGTGGTCAACGGCCGTAACCAGGGCTTCTTCCACGGCACCGGCCACGGCGTCGGGCTGGACATTCACGAGCCTCCGCGGGTGAGCCGAATGGATCAGCTGCTCGAGGCAGGCCAGGTCGTGACGGTGGAACCGGGGCTGTACTATCCCGGTCGGGGAGCGGTTCGGATCGAGGACATGGTGCTCGTGGAGCCGGCCGGCTGCCGGAACCTCACCCGGGCGCCCAAGGCCGAGCTGCTCGAGCTTTAACCTCTTGCGGCGGGCCGGTCGGGCGGTCTGACCAGGGACATCCTTGCTTCTCTTCAAGCGTTTGGGTAGCATCAATCTTGGAGTGTCTCGCCTCTGACGCAGGTTCCCAGAGCCAGGGCAACCGGGGTCACTCCGCTCTGAGACTGAATGTGCGCAGGGTGATCCCGGCGATCCTGACGCTGGCCGGGAGGATGCCATGAGCGAACTGGACGAAGAGTATACGGCTGCGCTGGAGGGGGACTTCGGCGAGATCAAAGGCGCCCTCCTCAACGACACGATCCGCACGCTCGATCCCGACGAGCCGGTCTGCGTGGCCGACACGGTCACGGTGAAGGAGGCCGTCGCGCGGATGACGGCGACGCGCCGGGCCGCGGTGCTGATCGTGGACGCCAAGGGGCGGCTCGAGGGCATCTTCACCGAGCGCGACGTGCTGACACGCGTCGTGGCAGCGGGACTCCCCCCGGACAAGACGTCGATCGGGCAGGTGATGACGCGGAATCCGGACGCGCTCTCACCGGGAGATCGGGTCGCGTACGCGGTGAACAGGATGAGCGTGGCCGGGTACCGGACGATTCCGCTGGTGGACGGGGACAAGCGCCCGGTCGGGGTCGTGACGGTGAGCCACTTCATCAAGTGGATGGCGGATCTCTTCCCCGAGGCCGTCTTGAACCTCCGGCCGGGGGATGTCATCAAGCGGCCGTCTGAAGTGGACTCGGGTTAGCGGGTTAGAAGAAGAGGAAAGGAACGAGACCGATGAGTGAAACGGCAGTGCCCGTTACGGGAGCCCAGAAGCCCCGCCGTACGCTGACGCGGGCCGTGATCCGGTTCGCGGGCGATTCCGGCGACGGCATGCAGGTGACGGGCGAGCAGTTCACGACCGAGGCGGCATGGGCGGGCAATGACATCTCCACCCTGCCCAATTTCCCCGCCGAGATCCGCGCGCCAGCCGGCACCTTGTTCGGCGTGTCGAGCTTCCAGCTCCAGTTCGGGAGCCAGCGGGTGCATACGCCCGGCGACCAGCTCGATGCGCTGGTGGCGATGAACCCGGCGGCGCTCAAGGTCCATCTGGGCGACCTCAAGGCCGGCGGCATCCTGATCGTGAATACGGCGGCCTTCGACCAGCGCAACCTCGAGAAGGCGGGTTATCAGAAGAATCCGCTCGAGGACGCTGGCCTGGGCGAGAAGTACCGGCTCTACCAGGTGGACATCAGCGGCATGACCAAGAAGGCGCTCGAGGACCTGCCGCTCAACGCCAAGGAGAAGGAGCGCTGCAAGAACTTCTTCGCGCTGGGCCTTGTCTCGTGGATCTACACGCGCCCGCTCGACCCGACTCTCGACGCGATCAAGAAGCGGTTCGCCAAGAATCCGACCTTCGTCGAGGCGAACACGCGGGCGCTCAAGGCCGGCCACGCATTCGGCGAGACCGCCGAGATGTTCGCCGAGCATTACGGGATCGAGCCGGCGGAGATGCCGCCCGGCATCTACCGCAGCATGACGGGCAACCGGGCGCTGGCCTGGGGGCTGCTGGCGGCCGCAGAGCGCACCCAGATCCCCATCGTATTCGGCGCCTATCCGATCACGCCGGCCAGCAGCATTCTGGAAGAGCTCGCCATGCACAAGCGCTTCCGCGTGCGGACCTTCCAGGCGGAGGACGAGATCGCGGCCGTGACCTCGGCGATCGGCGCCGCGTTCGGCGGCTGCATCGGGGTCACGGCGTCGAGCGGACCGGGCATCGCGCTCAAGGGCGAGGCGATCGGGCTGGCGGTCATGGCCGAGCTGCCGCTGGTGATCTTCGACATCCAGCGCGGCGGGCCCAGCACCGGCCTGCCGACCAAGACCGAGCAGGCGGACCTGATGCAGGCGCTCTACGGCCGCAATAGCGAATCGCCCGTCGTGGTGCTGGCGCCGCAGACGCCCGGCGACTGCTTCTACATCGCCTACGAGGCGGTGCGCATCGCCATCAAGTACATGGTGCCCGTGATGGTGCTCAGCGACGGCTACCTGGCCAATGGCTCGGAGCCCTGGCTGCTCCCGGACGTCAAGACCCTGCCGGACATCGAGGTGAAGTTCCGGACCGAGGTCGAAGGCTTCGCGCCCTACCTCCGGGACTCGGCCACGCTGGCCAGGCCGTGGGTGCGACCCGGCACGCCCGGGCTCGAGCACCGCATCGGCGGCATCGAGAAGCAGGACGTGACGGGCAATATCTCCTACGACGCGGAGAACCACGACCACATGGTCCGGACGCGCGCCGAGAAGGTGCGCCGCGTGGCCCAGGAGATCGCGCCTACCCAAATCAACGGGCCGGCCAGCGGCGACGTGCTGGTGGTCGGCTGGGGCGGCACCTACGGCGCCATCACGGCGGCCGTCGAGGAGGCGCAGATCGAGGGTAAGGCGGTAGCCTCGGTGCATATCCGTCACCTGAACCCGCTGCCGCCGGACCTGGGCCAGATCCTGCGCCAGTACGGCAGCGTGCTGGTGCCGGAGATCAACAGCGGCCAGCTGGTGCGGATCCTGCGCGCCGAGTATCTGGTGGACGCGGTGGGCTACAACCGCGTGGGCGGCATGCCGCTGGCGAGCCAGGACATCCTCGAGGCCATCAATCAACTGCTGGAGGCGAAGCGGTGAGCACGGTGAAGGGAGTCCCCGAGGCCGCCCAGGGCGGCGGCCCGAAATACACCAAGAAGGACTTTGAGTCCGACCAGGACGTGCGCTGGTGCCCGGGCTGCGGCGACTACGCCATCCTGAGCGCGATCCAGAAGAGCATGCCCGAGCTGGGCATCCCGAAGGAAGACATCGTGTTCATCTCGGGGATCGGCTGCTCGAGCCGCTTCCCGTACTACATGAACACCTACGGTTTTCACACGATCCACGGCCGCGCGCCGGCCATCGCCACCGGGCTCAAGCTGGCGCGGCCCGAGCTCAAGGTCTTCGTCGTCACGGGTGACGGCGACGGCCTGAGCATCGGCGGCAACCACCTGCTGCATGTCCTGCGGCGGAACGTGGACGTCACTATCTTATTGTTCAACAACCGGATCTACGGCCTCACCAAGGGCCAGTACTCGCCGACCAGCGAGCAGGGGAAGGTCACCAAATCAACGCCCATGGGGTCGCCGGACCGGCCGGTGAGCCCGTGCTCGTTCGCCCTGGCCGCCGGGGCGACCTTCGTCGCCCGCACGCTCGACCGCAATATCGCTCATATGGAGGCGACGCTCAAGCGGGCCTCGAACCACAAGGGCGCCGCCTTCGTCGAGATCCTCCAGAACTGCAATGTGTACAACGACCTGGCGTGGAACGCGCTCTACGATCGCGAGCAAAAGATCCAGTACGAACTCAAGCTCGAGCACGGCAAACCGCTGCTCTTCGGCCCCGTGGACGACAAGCGCGGCCTCGTGCTCGAGGGCGTCAAGCCCAAGGTGGTCAAGGTCAAAGACGTGCCCGAGCAGGCGCTTTGGGTCCACGACGAGACGGACCGGGGCACCGCCCTGATCCTGGCCCACCTCTGGGCGCCGGAGTACCCGATTCCGTTGGGCGTGCTGGCCGCCACCACGGGCGAGCACACCTATGAGGATATCGTCTTCCAGCAGGAGCAGCGGGCGATCTCCGAGCGTGGTCCGGGAGACATCGCCAAGCTGCTGATGTCGGGCGAGACCTGGAAGATCGGGGTATCGTAAGCCGGTCGGCCAGGCCGTCGTGAGCGTGCGCGATCGTCATTCGCCGGCCCTCCTCCGGGGGGCCGGCGCTCTTTTGTCCGGACCCGACGCTGCAATGGGAAGATCATCGTGGCGCTGACCTCCGACTTCCTTCGCCGTCTCGAGCTCATCGTGGGCTCCCAGGGCATTGTCAGCAGCGCCGAGGGCAGGCTCACCTACGAGGCGGACATGCACACCTTTTATCGTGGCGCGCCGGATGCCGTGGCGCTGCCCCAGAGTGCCGAGCAGACGGCCGAGATCGTCCGGCTCTGCCGCCAGGAGCGTGTGCCCGTGGTGCCGCGCGGATCGGGCACGGGGCTGATCGGTGGCGCCATGGCGCCGGTCGGCGGCGTGATGGTGTCCATGAATCGGATGAACCGCGTGCTGGAACTGGACTTCCCCAATCGCTGCGCGACGGTTGAGCCGGGCCTGATCAACCTCTGGCTCAGCAACGCCACCCGTCCCCACGGCTACTACTTCGCGCCGGATCCGTCGAGCCAGATGGTGTCCTCCATCGGGGGCAATGCCTCGACCAATGCCGGCGGGCCGCATTGCCTCAAGTACGGCATCACGGTGAATCACGTGCTGGGACTTCAGGTCGTGACCGGCGCCGGCGAGCTGGTCTGGCTGGGAGGCAAGACCCAGGAGCGGCCCGGCTATGACCTGCGCGGGGTCGCGGTCGGTGGAGAAGGCACGCTCGGGCTGGTGACGGCCGTGATCGTGCGGCTTCTGCACGTCCCCGAAGGCGTCAAGACGGCGCTGGCCTCGTTCCCCAGCATCGAGAGCGCGTCCGAGACGGTGTCCGCGATCATCGGGGCGGGTATCATCCCCTCGGCGCTCGAGATGCTGGATCAGGCCATGGTTCGCGCCATCGAGGAAGGGATAGGCGCCGGCTATCCCCAAGGCGCCGCGGCGGTGCTCTTGATCGAGCTGGACGGCCCCGTGGCCGAGATCGAGGCTCAGTCCCGGCGCATCGAGGAGATCTGCCGGCAGCGGGGCGCGCTGGACATCCACGTGGCGCAGAATGATGCCGAGCGGGCGCTGCTGTGGAAGGGGCGAAAGGAAGCCGCCGGCGTCATCGGGCGCATGACGCCCAACTGGCTGCTCCAGGACGCGGTGGTGCCGCGCTCCAAGCTGCCCCAGATCATGAGCGAGATGCTGGCCATCAGCGCCCGGCACGGCCTGCTCATCACCAATGTCTTCCATGCCGGCGACGGCAATCTCCACCCGATCATCTGCTATGACGACCGCGTGCCCGGCGAGCTCGAGCGCGCCAAGCAGGTGAACGAGGAGCTGCTGCGCGCCTGCCTGGCGCTCGGCGGCACCGTGACCGGCGAGCACGGCGTTGGCCTCGACAAGGCCGGGAATCTGCCGCTGCAGTTCGGCGAGGCCGATCTCAACTTCATGGCGCGTCTGCGCCGGGTCTTCGATCCCGACACCATCATGAACCCCGGCAAGCTGCTGCCCGACCATCCCGCCTGCGGCGAAGGCTTCCGCCCCGGGCCGGCACGTCTACCCAGCGGGGCGTGGCTGTAGCGCCATGGCCGTGAGCGCTCAGAGCCTGGGCTCGGCCCTGGCCGACATCGTCGGCGCCGGGCATGTGCTCGACAGCCCCGTCGCCCTTGCGACATGTGCGGTGGACGGCATGGCCCCGCGCTGGATCGTCAGGCCCAATCGTGTCGAGGAGGTGAGCCGGCTTCTCTCTTTGGCCTCGGCCGAAGGGCTGGCCGTGGCGCCCCGGGGCAGCGGCTCGGCAACGGCGCTGGGCAATACGCCGAGCCGGCTCGATCTGGTACTTGATCTCACCAGCTTCACGGCGGTTCTGGACTACGTGCCCGAGGACATGGTGGCGACGGTGCAGTGCGGGATCACCTTGGCCGCCCTCGGCCGGAGGCTCGCGGAAGAGGGCCAGAGGCTGGCGCTCGATCCGCTCGGGGGCAATGAGCGCACGGTGGGCGGAGTCCTGGCCACGAATGCCAGCGGGCCGCTTCGCTTTCGCTATGGCACCGGACGCGATCTGCTCCTCGGCATCCGCTTCGTCCAGGCGGACGGCACCATCACCTGGGGCGGATCCAAGGTGGTCAAGTCGGTGAGCGGCTACGACGTGCCCAAGCTCATGGTGGGCTCGCTCGGCACCCTCGGAGTCATGCTCGAGGCCACGCTGCGGCTCCATCCGCTGCCGGCCGCGACGGGCACGGTGGTCGCGGCGTGCGAGTCGCCGGCGGCCCTGCAGGGTACGCTCGCGGCTATTCTCGATTCGTCGCTCGAGCCGGAGCGGCTCACGCTCCTCAATGCGCGGGCAAGACCAGGGACTGGTGGACCCCCGTCGGGCCCGGCGTTGCTCATCTCGTTCGGCAGCGTGGACGAAGCGGTGAAGAGTCAGGGCGAAACCGTGATCCGTCTGGCCCAGAAGAGCGGGAGCGCGGCTCAATGGGCGCCGAACACGATCTGGGAGGGTCTCGGCCGGAAACCGGACGGACCCGAGGCGGTGAGCCTCACCCTCTCGTGCGAGATCCGGCGCGTGGGCTATTGGCTCGGCGAGCTCGAGCGGCTCGCCGGGGCGCTCGACGCGTCGGTCTCTGTGATCGGCGAGGCCGGAAATGGCGTTTTGCGGGCCCGGCTATCAGGCCCCGCCGAGGGTCGGCCGATTGTGAGCGAGTTCGTGATGCCATTGAGTCGCGGGCTCGAAGCCGAGCGCGGCAGCCTCGTCATCGAGCGCGTCCCGCCGCCGCTCAAGCGGGATCACGACGTCTGGGGACCGGTGCCGGCGGATGTCATGGCCTTGATGCGGCGGATCAAGCAGGAGTTCGATCCTCGGGGCATTCTCAATCCAGGGCGCTTCGTAGGCGGGTTATGAGCCAGGCGACCCGAGAACGCCTGGGCGCCTTCGATGCGGCGGACGCCCCCTCCATGGAGGGACTGCGCGCCTGCGTCCACTGCGGCATCTGCCTGCCCCAATGCCCGACCTACCGTGTGCTGGGCGAGGAGATGGACTCTCCCCGCGGCCGCGTTTATCTCATGCGGGCGGCGGCGGAGGGACGGACGGAATTGACGCCTACGCTCGCGCGCCATATGGACCTCTGCCTCGGCTGCCGGGCCTGCGAGACGGCCTGCCCGTCGGGGGTGCCGTTCGGCCAGCTCCTCGAGGCGACCCGGGCTCAGCTCGAGCGCCGTGGCGTCCACGCGCCCGCGACCGACCGCTCGACGCTGGACTTCGCGCTCAATCTCTTTCCGAATCCGGGGCGGCTCGGCTCCTTGCTCGGCATGCTTCGGCTCTACCAGTGGTCCGGGATGCAGGCGCTCGTCCGTGGGCTCGGGCTCCTGGCGCCCTTTAGAAAGCTCCAGGCGATGGAAGCGCTCCTGCCGCGGTTGCCCGCGGCGCCATCTCCGCTGCCCGAGCTGACGCTGGCCAGGGGCAAGCGCCGCGGGCGGGTGGGCCTCCTGCTCGGATGCGTTCAGCGCTTCTTCTATCCCGACGTGAATGCCGATACGGTGAAGCTGCTGTCGGCGGCGGGCTGGGAGGTTGTGGTGCCGGGCAACCAGGCCTGCTGTGGGGCGCTGCACCTCCACGCCGGACGGCTCGACGAGTTCCGGGCCATGGCCGGCCGCCTCATGGGCACCTTCGGAAGCGACGTGGACGTGATCGTGGCCAATGCCGCCGGCTGCGGCTCGGCGCTGAAGGAGTACGGTCACTGGCTCGAGGGGCCCGCGGCCGCCGCGTTCTCCGCGAAGGTCAAGGACGTGACCGAGGTGCTGGTCGAGGCGGAGCTTCCGCTGGGCGAGCTCAGAGAGACCGTGACGTATCACGACGCCTGCCATCTGGCCCATGGCCAGAAGGTGAGGAGCCAGCCGCGAGAGCTGCTCAAGCGCATCCCGGGACTCACGCTCGTGGAGCTCGCCGACAGCGATCTGTGCTGCGGCAGCGCGGGGGTGTACAACATGCTCGAGCCCGGAATCGCCCAAGAGCTGGCGCGCCTGAAGGTCGCGCGGATCAGGGAGAGCGGCGCGCGCATCGTCGCGACGGGAAACCCCGGCTGCATCATGCAGATCGCCCAGCAGTGCCGCGCTGAGGGCGTGGCGGTGGAGGTTGCGCATCCGGTCACCCTGCTGGCGCGCGCCTTGAGGGAGCCATGAAGATCCGGGTCAAGGATCATGTCAAGCTGGCCGCGGACAAGATGGCGAAGATCACCCTGCACGCCACCGACCGCACCTTGCTCGACCTGTACTGCGTGGCGCCCGGCCAATCGCAGAAGGCCCATAGCCACGAGGCCCAGGACAAGATCTACTATGTGCTCGAAGGGGTGGGGCGCTTCTCTCTCTCGGGCGCGGAGCAGCGGCTGGAGGCTGGTGAGGCGCTCGTGGCGCCGGCCGGCGCGGAGCACGGGCTGCTCAATGACGGCGCAGATCCGCTGCTGGTGCTGGTCGTGGTGGCCCCGCCGCCCCCGCATGGCCCCGGAGGCGCGAAGGCATGAAGGCTTCGATCATGATCACCTGCCTGGGGGACATGTTCTTCCCCGAGGTGGGCGTGGCCATGGTCAAACTGCTGAGGGGGCTGGGCGTCGAAGTCGACTTTCCCGAAGGCCAGACCTGCTGTGG
>JBKPCB010000036.1:0-3459 GCA_046727155.1 Candidatus Methylomirabilota bacterium
AGATCAAGGTGGAGCCGGTCACATTCACCGCCGGCAGCTCGACCTTTGCCCCGGCATCGGAGGAGCACCTGCTGCGCGTGGCCGATTTCCTCCGGCGCACGCCGTTCGTCAACTTGGGCCTCCACTCGGTCGCCAGCGCCACCGACATTGAAGCGCTCAAGGCGCAGGAAGTCGCGGCGCGACTCCAGAAGTTCCAGCGCGAAGTGGGCGCTGCCGATCAGGCCTCGGCGCTGCGGCAATACTATCAGCGCTTCGTGAAGGACGCGACGCTGCCGAAGACGGTTGATGACCAGCTGGCGCTGCTCCGCCAACGCGAGCCCGTGCCCGCGGGTCCGCTGGCGGCGCTGCTGAAGCAGCGCCTCGACGTCACCCGTGACCGGCTCACCAAGGCTGAAGGCATCCAGCCGGATCGGCTCGTCGCCGCGGACGCCGCGCCGGCGCCCGCGGCCTCCGGCGCCGAGGGCGCGGGCCGCGTCGAATTCGAGATCCGGGAGCGTGAGGAGTGACGGCCTCTGATATAATGCGTGCCATCGCCCCCCCACCTCGAGGAGGCGCACCGTGGCACATTACGTGATGCTGAGTTCGCTGAGCGAATCCGGCCGTCGAGTGCTGCGCAGCCGGCCGGGCTGGATCCGCAAGGTGAACCGTGAGCTGGAGGGCAAGGGCGCCAAGGTCCGCGCCCAGTACGCGGTGCTCGGGCCCTACGACTTCGTGACCATCCTCGAGGCGCCGGACAACGAGACCATCTCGGCCATCTCCGTCGAGATGGGCGCGCGCGGGTCGGTGAGCATGATGACCATGCCCGCGATTCCGCTGGACACCTTCATCAACCGGCTGAAGCAGGGCGGAAAGTCCCGCGGAGGCCGACGGAGGCGGCGCTAGCGACCCATGAGAGCTCTCGCGCTCCATCCCGAGAAGTGCACCGGCTGCCTGCGCTGCGAACTGGCCTGCTCCTATATGCAGACCGGCACCTTCCAGCCGTCCAAGTCCGTGATCCGCGTGTCGCCCTTCGAAGGCTACACCTCGTACGCGCCGTACACGTGCACCCAGTGCGCCGAGGGCTGGTGCATGACCGCCTGCCCGGTGGGCGCCATCCGGATCAACGCGGCGGGGGCCAAGGACGTCGTCGACGACAAGTGCGTCGGATGCAAGCTCTGCACGATCGCCTGTCCGTACGGCACCATGTTCTACGATGCCGACACGCTCAAGGCCTACAAGTGCAACCTCTGTGAGGGCGCTCCGGCCTGCGTCGAGGCCTGCCCAACCCAGGCCATCACCTTCGAGGAGGCCGCGCCCGCCGACTGGCTCGGGGACTTCGCGGTCGAGCGCACGGCCCAGGTGCTGGCGCGGGAGGTGGCGTGATGCCGACCCGTCACCTCATCATCGGCGCCGGTACCGCCGGGCTCAACGCGATCCGGACGATCCGCGAGGAGGACGGCGGGGCATCCGAGATCACGCTGGTGTCGGCCGAGCGGCCGTACTCCCGCATGGTCCTGCCGTATTACCTCGGGAAGACCATCGCCGAGTCCCACGTCTTCACCGCGACGCCGGCCTCGCTCGCGGCGTGGAACGTCAAAACCCACATCGGCCGCCGGGCGGCGAAGCTCGATCCGTCACAGCGGGCGCTGACGCTCGACGACGGCGCCAAGCTCGAGTACGACGACTGCCTGATCGCCACGGGCTCGCGCGCGGCCAAGCCTCCGATCTCCGGGGCGGACGGTCCAGGAGTGCATTGCTTCTGGACCCTCGACGAGGCACGCGCGGTCATCGCCGGCGTCACGCCGGGCTCCCGCGTCGTCATGGTGGGGGCCGGCTTCATCGCCTTCACCATCCTCAACGCCATCCTTGCCCGCGGCGCCAAGCTCACGATCGTCGAAGTTGCGCCGCGGATCCTGCCGCGGATGGTGGACGCCGCCTGCGCCGAGATCGTCCAGCGTTGGCTCGAGCGTCACGGGGTCACCCTCCGGACAGCCGCGACACTCACGAAGATCGAGGACAAGGGCGCCGCGCGGAAGCTGCACTTCAAGAAGGGCGCGCCGCTCACGGCCGATGTCGTCGTCATGGCCACCGGCATCCGGACCAATCTGGAGTGGCTGCGTGGCTCGGGCATCGAGATGGCCGATGACGGGCAGGGGGGCATCCTCGTGGACGACCACCTGCGCACCAATGTCAAGAGCGTGTACGCCGCCGGCGACGTGGCGCGCGCCCGCAATCTGGTCACCGGCGCCGCCGAAGTGCACGCGATCGAGCCCACGGCCCAGGAGCACGGTCGCGTGGTAGGCGCCAATATGGCCGGCCGGGACGTCGCGTACCGGGGCAGCCTCCTGATGAACATCGTGGAGGTGTGTCACCTGGACATCGCCTCGTTCGGCCAGTGGGACGATCTCAAGGCCGACGTCTACACCGCGCTGCGCCCGGGCGAATCCCAATATCGCAAGCTCCTCTTCCACGGCGGCCGGCTCACTGGCGCCATGATCTGCGGACCCGCCAACGACATTTGGACGACCAATGACGTGGGTATGCTGAAAGGGCTTGTCTATTCCGGCGTGGATCTCTCGGCTTGGAAGGCGCACCTGAAGAAGAATCCGTTCGATGTCAAGCCGGCCTTCATGGCGACCCGGACGACGGCGGCGCTGCTGCCGCAGACGATCCTGAGCCGGCCCTCCCGTTCACCCGAGCTTCCCCAAACGGTGGTGAAATGAGCCCGACCGCGACCGCAACGCGTCCTGGAAAGAAGCCGGCCGCCACCCGCGAGGTGCCGGGTGGCTATGCCGGCAAGCTCCTCCGCGTCAACCTCGCCACAGGAAAGATCTGGGCGGATCCGTGGACCCCGGAGGAGATGCGCGACTATCTGGGCGGCGTGGGGATTGGGGCCAAGATCCTCTACGACGAGGTCGGCCCCAAGGTTCACTGGGATCATCCCGACAATCGCCTGATCCTGGCCACGGGCCCCTTGGCCGGATTGCCCGTGTGGGGCACGGGCGGGCTGACAGTCGTCACCCGCGGCGCGCTCACCGATGGTGCGACGTCCACCCAGGCCAATGGCTTCTTCGGCGCCTGCCTGAAGTACTCCGGCTACGATGCCATCGTCATCCAGGGGCAGGCGCGGAAGCTCTCGTACCTCTACATCAACGACGACGTGGTCGAAGTGCGCGACGCGGCCCATCTCAAGGGCAAAGACACCTGGGAGACGCAGCAGGCGCTGGAGGCCGAGCTCGGGCTCTCCGGCCACCGGCTGTCCGTCTATACCAGCGGCCCGGCGGGGGAGAACCTGGTGCGCTTCGCCGCCATCCACGGCGACTACGGTCACGTGGCTTCCAAGAATGGCTGCGGCGCCGTGATGGGGAAGAAGCGGCTCAAGGCCGTCTGCATCGTGCGCGGGACGAAGGCGCTGCGGGCGCACGACAACCGCGGGCTGATCCAGGCCGCCGACGATATCGCCCACGATCTCAAGACCGA
>JBKPCB010000037.1:0-6493 GCA_046727155.1 Candidatus Methylomirabilota bacterium
GGGGAAGGGAGCGGAAGAATCCCTCTCCGCCCGCGAGGACGGCGAGAAAGGCGACCGACGCGAGCATCGCGAAGGCGCTGACAGGCAGCGCCGGATACTTTTTGAGATACGGCCGGTAGAGCACGCTGCACACGGCGCCGCTGAGCGCGCTGGCGAACACGGCCAGCTCGCCGACCCACTCGTGCGCGCCGACGGCCGACTGCGCCGCCTTCTCCCCGAGCGCCAGCCCCACGCCCGCGACCGTCAACAGGACCCCGACGATCTTCGGCAGGCTGAGCCGCTCCTGGCCCAATGCCGCGGCCAGCATCATCGTCAGCAGCGGGAGCGTCGTGAAGATCAGCGCCGCGCGGGCTGACGGAATGTAGCGCAGCCCATAGTTCAGCAGGACGATCAGGATACCGAACTGGGTAATCCCGAGCAGGCCGATAGGCAGCAGATCGGGCCGCTCGAACCGGGTGCGCGGTGTGGTCAGGAGGACGGCCGGCAGCAGGCAGCAGAAGCCGATGAGATAGCGCAGGAGCGCGAGCGAGGCGGGGCTGGTCTGATCAACGACGAAGCGCGTCGCCACGATGGCGGCGCCGACCTGGATGCCGGTTGCGGCCGCGGCGGCCGCGGCCTGGAGCCCCGCCATCACAGCGTCAGATCCCACGTCTCCCCGACGAGATCGTGGCCGAAGCTGTGGTGCCGCTCCTTGCGGACGAGCCGGAAGCCGGCGCGCTGGTAGATGCGCCGCGCCGCCGTGAGCACGCTATTGGTCCACAGCGTCACTTTCCGGTATCCCGCCTGCCGGGCGAAGCGCACGCATTCGTCCACGAGGCGCGCCCCGATCCCGAGGCCGCGCGCCGTCGGCTCGACCAGCATGAGGCGCAGCTGGGCCACCGCTTTCGACCGCTTGACGAGGAAGACGGAGCCGACGATGTCGCCGTCCTTCTCCGCGATCCAGCACCGCTCCGCCTTGGGGTCGTAGCGCCGGATGAACTTCGCCACGATGCTTGCGACGAGGGCCTCGAAGTCCTCGGTCCAGCCGTATTCCTGGGCGTAGAGGGCGCCGTGGCGATGGACCACCCAGCCCATGTCGCCCGGCTGGTGGGGCCGGAGGAGATACGGTGCCCTTGGCTCGGCGCGGGTGCCGAGCATCCGCTCGATCATGTGCATCGCCTCAACAATCCGGCGCTGCTCTACCGCCGGTCGCTTGGCCAGCATCGCGCCAATTTCCCGGTGCGAGCGCTTCTGAAGCGGGCCGATCGCCCGGCGCCCCTTCTCTGTCAGTGACACATGGGCCTGCCGGCCGTCGGACTTCGAGCGCGAGCGGTGGATCAGCCCGCGTGCCTGAAAGCCTCGCAGGATGCGGCTCAGATACCCCGCGTCCATGCCCAGCTCCCGGCGCAGCTCGGTCGCCGTGGCGGTGTCGCGGTGGGCGAGCTCGTAGAGGACGCGCACCTCGCTCAGCGAGAACGGGCTCTGGAGGTACCCCTCGTGCAGCAGGCCGATCTGCTTCGTGTAGAACCGGTTGAAGCGCCGCACGGCGGCGACGCGCTGATCGAAGATGCTCTCGGCCACCGGCACCACCTCCCGCGCGAGGCTTGGACGGTAGCTGATATGGTCATGTAATTACTTGACTCTGTCAACTACTTGGATTTACCCGCCGGCTCCCCAGTGGGGGAATCAGGGCTTGAAGAAGCCGACGAAGAAGGACCCGAAGCGCACCGGGGCGAGCGTCTGGGGGTATCGATCGGGCCGCCAGCGGACCGGCAGTTTCAATATGGCGAAGTCCGGAAAACGGCCGAAGCGCTCCCTCAATCCACCCTCGGTGAAGGCCCGCACATGACAGGCCGTGTTCTCGGGCGTGAAGTCGGGCAGGGGACCTGTGGCCGCCAGCTCCACCATCGGGACCACCAGGCAAATGCGCCCGCCCGGGCGCAGCAGCTTGAGCAGGGCGCTCACGGTCTCGCCGACATCCCAGACGTGCTCGAGCACGCCGACGGCATAGACCAGGTCGAACGAGTCGGGCCGGAATTGCCGGTCGGCCTCCTCGATCAGCCCTTCGTGGAACGTGCAATTCGGGAAGCGGTTGAGCGCGCGGGCGATGCCGACATTGGTGGGCGCGACCTCCACGCCATCCACTCGCACCGCCGGATGCCTCGATGCCAGGGTCAGCGCCATGCGTCCTTCGCCACAGCCGGCGTCGAGCACGCGCCGGGCGCCGAGCCCCGTGACCTCCAGCTCGAGCAGCCGGAACTCCGGATGCGCCGCGCAGCGCGTGACGATCTTCCGTGTCCGCCGGCCGATCACCGTGCGGAACCAGCGCTCGAGCTCCCGGGCGCCCCGGCCGCGCCTGGCGCCGCGGTAGTGGCGCTCGTAGGCGGCCGCATAAGTCTCGCGGCTTTGGAGGTGGCTGAGCCAGGCGCGGATGCGGGCGGCGAGGGCGCTGTAGCGCGGGCTCGGGAAGACGTCGTAGGCCGTGTCGAGGAGCTCGAGCGCTCCTTCCAAATTATCGCGGTACAGCTCGAGCCGCGCCTGCTGGATCACGCCGCTGGTGTCGATGGGATCCATCCGCCCGCCCCCTCCCGGCCGTTTCGAGCCGGCCGCTCCAGCGCGCTAGACGCAGCGGGGAAGCGGGACGTTTACACGCCCGGCGGGAGTGTGTTACACAGCGAAGGCCATGGACATCCTGGCGGCCCATGCCGCGAGTCATCCCGACCGCCCGGCGGTAATCGAAGGCGACCGGACGCTGAGCTGGAAGGAATACGTCGCCACGAGAAATCGCCTGGCTCATGCTCTCGTCAAGCGCGGCCTGGGCTCGAGCGCCCATGTCATTGTCTATGCGCACAACTCCATCGAGCATATGCTGGCCGGCGCGGCCGCTCGCGCCGCCGGCGCCATCCCGCTGGCCATGAACCATCGGCTCGTCGCGGAAGAGGTGGCCTATATCCTCGACCACTCCGACGCCCAAGCCGTGCTCGTGGGCGATGACTTTCTACCGGTCGCCGAGGCCGTGCGCCCCCAAGCCTCGAAGGTGCGCCATTGGATCCTGATGGGGGAGAAGCGCCGGCCGTGGGCGGAACATCTGGACGACCTCATCGCCGAAGGGCGGCCCGAGCCGGTGGAGCTTGACGCGGCGCAGGGCTTCGGGGCCTCCATCATCTATACAGGGGGGACCACAGGTCGGCCGAAGGGCGCCGTCCGCCGGGGGATCGATCCTCAGGTGGTGATTGAATCACTGCGCGCGCTGGATCTCCTGGACCCGGATCACATTCACCTGGTGGCCGGACCCATGTATCACTCGGCGCCGGGCGGCTTCGCGCTCTACTCCCATCTGGTCGGCAGCACGGTCGTCGTCATGCCGCGCTTCGACCCGGAGTCGGCGCTGGCCCATATCGCCCGTTATCGCTGCACCAGCACCTTCATGGCGCCCACCTTGCTCAAGCGCATCGTGGACCTGCCCGAAGCCGTTCGACGCCGCTACGACACCTCCTCGATGCGCGTCATCATTGTGGCCGCCGCGCCCTGTCCCATGTCCGTGAAGGAGGCGATGCTGGCCTGCTTCGGCCCCGTGCTCTACGAGTTCTATGGCTCGAGCGAGCTCGGGGTGAATACGATCCTGCGCCCCGAGGACGTGCTGAGAAAACCCGGCTCCTGCGGGCGCGCCGCTCCGGGGCGGGAGCTCGCCCTGCTCGACGACGACGGCCGCCCCGTCCCCGTGGGCAAGCCCGGCGAGCTCTACGTCAAGGCCTTCTCGGGCATGCTCGACGAGTACTACAAGGATCCCGAGGCGACGCGGCAGATCCGCCGCGACGACTGGTACTCGGTGGGCGACGTGGCCTGGATGGACACCGAGGGCTTTTATTACATCTGCGACCGCAAGCGCGACATGATCATCTCGGCGGGCGTCAATATTTATCCGGCCGAGATCGAGGATACGCTCTACCGGCATCCGAAGATCTTCGACGCCGCCGTCTTCGGCGTCCCCGACGAGGATTGGGGCGAGCGCGTGCACGCCGCGCTTCAGCTCCAGCCGGGCGCCGCGCTCAGCGCCGAAGACGTCATCGCCTTCTGCCGCCAGCACATGGCGGGCTACAAAGTCCCGCGCGAGGTGTCATTCCACGACGCGCTGCCGCGCGATGCTGCGGGCAAGCTCATCAAGCGCCAGCTTCGCGACCCGTACTGGGCCGGCCGCGCCGCGCGCATCTAGTCGGGGCCGCGCGATTGCGCACCGGCCGAGGGCAGGGTAGGCTCTAGCCCGTGACGCTGCCTGCCGTCCGGCTCACCACCAAGATTACTGTCCTGATCGTCGCGGTGCTCATCGTCGGGTTCGGTGTCTCCACCATTCTCTCCATCAGACGCGAAAATCAACTCCTGGTGGAGCAGAGCAAGGAGTCCGCCCGGCGTCAGGTCGCCACGCTGGTCGCGAGCATCGAGACCGCCATGCTCCAGGAGCGGCCCGACATCACCCGCGGACTCCTTCAGGATCTGCGCTCCACCTCGACCGTGGAAGGCCTCGTGGTCTTCCGCCGCACGGGCGTCGAGGCCTTCACCGATCTGGCCACGCTGCGCGAGGTGAGCAAGGAAGCCGAGCTTCCCAAGGACGTGGTGGCGGCCATCCAGAAGATGCGCTCGGAGCCCGGCAAGGCCATGGCGGGGCCGCTCTTCAGCCGCGCGCTCGAGACCCTCCAGACCCAGGAGGCGATCGAGACGCGCGACGGTGTCCCCGTCTTCGCCCTCTATCAGCCCATCGCGAACCAGCAGAAGTGCCAGGGCTGCCACGGCAGCGACCACAAGGTGCGCGCGGTCGTCCAGGTCTCCATCTCGATGGCGCCGCTGCTGGCCGAGGTGCGCTCGCAGCGCAACCGCCAGATCATGGTGGGCGTGCTCACGATTCTCGCCGCGGCGGGCGTGCTGGCCATCGGCATGCGCATCGTGGTGGTCCGGCCCATCCACGCGCTCGCGCAGGTCGCCCGCCGGATCGGGGAAGGGGACTTCAGCGCGCGCGCTCCCACGGGCTCGGGAGACGAGGTCGGCGAGCTCGGGACGGCGCTCAACGAGATGACCGATCACCTCTCCCGCACGCAGCGGGATCTGGCCACGCGCAACGAGGAGCTGGCTACGACGCTCGAGGATCTGCAGGCCTCGCGCCGGCGCCTGGAGGTGCTCGAGCAGCTCAAGGGCGAGCTCTCCAAGTTCGTGCCCGACGCCGTCAAGGAGCTGCTCGAGCGCGACCCGACGGCCACGAGCCTGGAGAAGCGCCAGGAGGAGGTCTCGGTCGTCTTCCTCGACATCACCGGCTACACGCGCTTGAGCGAGCAGCTCGACGCCAAGCGCCTGAATCAGCTCGTGCAGACCTACTTCTCCTCCTTCCTCGAGATCATCCGCGCCCATCATGGTGACGTGAACGAGACGGCGGGCGACGGCCTCATGGTCATCTTCCAGCGGTCGGCCCACAGTGAGCCGGGGCGGGACCAGGACCATGCGCTGAATGCCGCGCGCGCCGCCCTCGCCATCCGTCAGAAGACGATCGAGCTCAACGAGGAGTACGCGGGCGTCTTCCCCTCGATCTCGCTGCACACGGGAATCAATACGGGCCCAGCCTTCGTCGGGGCCACCAAGATTGGCGGCGCGGGATCCCAGCGATGGACGTTCACCGCTTCCGGCCCCACCACCAATGTGGCCGCCCGGATCGCGGCCTCTGCCCAGGGCGGCGAGATCGTCGTGGGCCCGGTAACCGCCGAGCGCATCTCGAGCCGCTTCGTGCTCGAAGCCCTCGGCGAGAAGACCTTTAAGAACGTCTCCCAGCCGCTCGCCGTCTACCGCCTGGTGCCCCCTGGCGTGTACAGCCAGGTCAGCTAGGAGGAGAAGAAGCTATGCGTGAGATTCCCATCCATGTCGTTCCGCTTCTGGTTGCGGTCGTCGCAAGGATGGTCATCGGCGCCGTGTGGTATTCCCCTCCGCTCTTCCTCAAGCCGTGGCAGAGGCTGACTGGAATCACGGAGCAGCAGATGAAGGAGGGAATGGGCAAGGCGCTCATCGTGGACTTCGTCGGCAGTTTTCTCATGGCCTTCGTCCTGGTCCACGCTATCCGCTATGCGGGGGCCATGACCGTGCCCCAAGGGCTGGCCGTCGCCTTCTTCAACTGGCTAGGCTTCGTCGCCGTCGTGACCATTGCGACCGTGACCTATGAGAGAAAGCCGTTCAGGCTCTTTCTCCTCAACAATGCCTACCTCTTGCTTTCCCTTCTGGTGATGGGCGCCATCCTGGCGGTGTGGGGCTGAGTCTCTCCGCATCCCCGTCCTCCATCGCGGCAGTGGCGCCCGCCCACGAAGCGCTGCCCATCCACGGCTTCCAGGGCACTCCCGATGAGATCGAGCGCCAGTGGTACGAGCAGGTCTACCGCGGCCGCGGGGACAGCATGCTCCAGCTCACCTGGCGGGCGGTGCTCATGGGCTCGGCGCTGGGCGGCCTGCTCTCACTCACCAATCTCTATATCGGGCTCAAGGCG
>JBKPCB010000038.1:0-4053 GCA_046727155.1 Candidatus Methylomirabilota bacterium
ACGCCGAGGTCGAGGGTTCGAATCCCTTACCCTCCACCATCTCTAATTACAGCGAGGCCGGGGCGAAGGACGCCCCGGCCTTTGTCATTCGCAGCCGCCCCGAGCTATGCGCGCTTGGCGGCGCGATCGCGCTTGGGCGGACATTGCTTGTGGACCCACGTGGAGCCCAGCTTCACGTGGTTGCCGTTTCGCCTGATCCGCAGCTTGCACTTGGGGCAGGTGCCCATGATGCGCTCCTTCGCCGACGCCATTAGCGGATCGTCGGCACGGCCCGCATTATACACGACCGGAGAGGCCACGTGACTCAGGCTTGCCTGTTCTGCCGCATCGCCGCCAAGGAAACGCCAGCGGACATCGAGTACGAGGACGACGAGGTGCTGGCCTTCAAGGACCTCTACCCGAAGGCACCGGTACACCTGCTGATCATCCCGAAGCGGCATATCGAGTCCATCGCTCGCCTGACCTCCGAGGATACCCTGCTGATGGGCCGTTGCCTCCAGGTGGCGCGGCTTCTGGGTGAGAAGACGGGATACGCCGAGCGCGGCTACCGCGTCTCGTGTAATTGCGGGCCCGAAGGCGGGCAGGTGGTGTACCACCTGCATTTCCATTTCACCGCGGGACGGCGGTGATCCGCGTTCGCGGACTCCGCAAGGAGTATCCCGGCGGCATCCGGGCCCTGGACGGTGTCGATCTCGAGATCGCGGCAGGCGAGTTCGTCGCCCTCGTCGGCCCCAGCGCGGCGGGGAAGTCGACGCTGCTGCGCTGCCTCAACGGCCTGATCGCGCCCAGCGCCGGCGACGTGGTTGTGGACGGAGAGGCAGTAACCGGCGCGTCAGGGGACCGGCTCCGCAGGATTCGGGCGCGTGTCGGGTTCGTCTTCCAGCAATTCAACCTGCATCGCCGGCTCAGCGTCCTGGAAAATGTCCTGGTAGGCCGACTCGCCCACACCGTTCCCTGGCGGTCGCTGCTGCCGTGGTTCCCGGCCGCCGATCTCGCGCGGGCCCGCGCGGCGCTCGGGCGCGTCGGGCTGAGCGGGCTCGAGGACCGCCGGGTCGACATGCTGTCCGGCGGCCAGCAGCAGCGCGTGGCCATCGCGCGGGCGCTAGTGCAGGAGCCAAGGATCATTCTGGCCGACGAGCCCATGTCGAGCCTCGATCCCGCGCTGGCGCGCACCGTGATGGATCTGCTGCGCCGGTTCAACCAGGAGGACGCCATCACGGTTATCACTTCGCTCCATGTTCTCGAGTTGGCCCAGGACTACGGACGCCGGATCATCGGGCTTCGAAACGGTCGAGTGGTGCACGACGGGCCAGGCGGAAGCCTGACGCCCGAGGTGGCCAACCGCATCTTCGCTCCGGGCGGGGAATTGGGCGGGCGGCTTGGGGGAGTCGGGAGCGCGCGGTGAACAGGCCGGCGCGCTGGATGGGCTGGGCGGTGCTGACCGCCGTCTTCATGTGGTCGGCGTGGGCGACCGAGGTCTCGGCGCCGCGGATGGTCGAGGGGCTGCCGTACATGTTGGACTTCCTACGGCGCATGGTTCCGCCCGACCTCTCGGTGATGGGCAATGCGCTGACGGGGGCGATACAGACGCTGCAGATCGCGGTCGTCGGCACGGCGGTGGCCGCCTTCCTCGCCCTGCCGGTGGCCTTCGCGGCCGCGCGCAATGCCGCTCCGCCTTGGCTCTTCTACATAACGCGGCTGTTCCTCAATGCCTTTCGGGCCATTGACACGCTCGTCTATGCGCTGTTCTTCGTGGCCGCCGTCGGCCTAGGGCCATTCCCCGGAGTCCTGGCTGTGATCGTCTACACAGCAACCGTCCTGGGCAAGCTGTACTCGGAGGCGATCGAGGCCATCGAGCCGGGGCCAGTGGAGGCGGTGAAAGCGGCGGGGGCCACGCCAGTGCAGGTGCTGCGCTGGGGTATTCTGCCGCAGCTCGTCCCGCAGTTTCTGTCCTTCACACTCTATCGCTTCGAGACGAATATCAGAGCGGCGGCGATCCTGGGGTTCGTGGGGGCTGGCGGTATCGGCTTCTACATCCAGACCTACCTACGGCTGCTCAACTATCCGGCGGCCTCCACGGTGCTGCTGATGCTGGTGCTTCTCGTCATGCTTGTGGACTTTGCCTCGTCGAGGCTGCGCGCCCGCCTCGTTTAGTCAGAGGGCCTGCGGTCCGTCCGGCCTAGCCCGCGGCGGGTTTGTTCTCCAACGGCAGGCCGGCATTGGCCCAGCTCCCGAGCCCGCCCTTGAGGATCTTCACGTCCTTGTACCCGAGCTTCTTGAGCTGCAGCGCCACACTGGCGCTGGTGTGCTCGTCCTTTCAGGTACAGTAGGCCACCACCGTGCGGTCCGGCTCTACTGCCAGCGACGCTACACCTGTTTCGAGCTCGTCGGGCGAGACGTGCAGCGCTCCGGCGATGCGGAAAGGGCTCGTGGCGTACGCCGATTCCTGACGCACGTCGAGAATTACCGGGGGCGTGCCCTCCTCGATCAGTTTCACGACTTGCGCCGGGCCCACGCGGAAGCGGTTCCGCTTCCACCGGAGCCCGAACATGAGGCCGAAGATCCCCAGGCTCACCGCCGACACCGCGCCGGTCGCGATCGCCCACGGGAACGGTTGCGGCGGCGGGTTCTTGATCTTGTCCTCGGCCTCGGCCAGCGCCCGTTTGACGTCCGGCAAATCGGGCATCAATCGGTTGGCCTCCCGAAAGCTCGCCGCCGCGCCCTTCCAGTCTTTCGCGAACAAGCGGCTGAGACCCGAGAACCATTTTTCATTGAAGGCACTCTTCCCATTGACGACGACCGGCGTGCCCTGGAGGAACTCCTTCACCGCGTTCGAAGGAATGACGAAGTTGAAACCCTGGACGATACTGCCCTCTGCTCCGGGCCCGAGCGAGACGAAAGTGAGTACGCCAACAACCTCGCTCCGATCATTGACAGCCGGTCCGCCGGAGTTTCCCCATGCAGCCGGCGCGTCGGTCTGAATGACCGGGTTGTTCTGGATGTCCATCTTGAATCCGGAGATGGCACCGTTCGTCACCGAGGCCTCGACCTTGGATGAGGCGTTGAGCAGCTCGTGGCTCAGCACGACCCCCGGAAAGCCGAGGACGCGAATCGGATCGCCGATCTTGAGATTCTTGGAGTCCGCGACGGGCAGGGCGGGCATGTCCGAGGCTTCGAGCTGCAGCAGGGCCAAATCCCGCCCCGACATCGCGCCGGCCTCGCCAGCCACCGGCGGACTGTACTTGAAGATCTTCGCCGGCAGGCGAATGCCATTGGAGAGGAGCACCGAAACGGAGGGGCTCAGATCGATCTTGGCCGTGGGCAGTATTCGATCGAGCGCTTGCCGGCGCAACTGTTCTTCAAGGTCAGGCCGCTCGCCCGAAGCCAGGCCGCGCTTCGTGAGCATTTCGGCTACGCAGGCGCCAATCACCGCCTTTTGTGCCTGCTGGTTCACCAGCCACCGTGGGGTCTCCTGGGCCGGCTGGACAACATGCGCATTGGTCATCACCCAACCGTTGCCATCCACGAACCATCCGGTGCCGGTCTCGCGGAAGGGGTTAGGAGTTACTTTGGTGAAACCCGCGCCACAGTTGACAGTGACCTCGGAGGCGACTTCGGTAATCACCAACACTGTGGCCGGCTTGGCGCGGAGGATGGCTTCTTGGGCGGAGAACATGTCTTCGCCGGCCGCCCCGGAAATCGCCCCCGCTCCAAGGAGCAGGATTGAAGCCGCCGCCGTCAACCGACCGCGAATCATTCCCGGCATTCTACACCTCTCGGTTTGCAGATAGAAAAAGGGCTCCAGGGGAGTTCCCTGGAGCCCTTGGGGGTTGCGGGTCGGTTACTTCTTCAGCATCTCCATCGCGGCCTTGGCCTTCGCGCTGGCCGTCGCCGTATTGCCAGCCTTGCACGCCGCCTCGGCCTCGCTCACGAGAGCCGTGGCCTTCTTGAGGTTGGCGGAACGAGGAGCCTGCACGTCCTGGCTGCGAGGAGCCTGGACATCCTGCGAGCGCGGAGCCCTGTCTCTGATACACCTCTCCGAGACCACGAGAC
>JBKPCB010000039.1:0-21899 GCA_046727155.1 Candidatus Methylomirabilota bacterium
TGGTACGACGGCGTCCCCTCGCATCTGAAGCCGGCGAGCGAGATCGGGATCAGCCGCGAGGTGGCGACGCTGGCGGGAGGTGTGGAGCGATTGGTCGAGCGTGCCCGGCAGCTCGCCGCCTCGGGCGAGCTGGAGCTGGCGAGCCATCTGATCGATTGGGCCGTGGCCGCTGAGCCCGATCATCACTCGGCGCATGCCGCAAGGGCCGAGATCTACGAGGCGCGGGCGAAGGCGGCTGACGCCTTGATGACGCGCGGGATCTTCTTGGCGGCGGCCAAGGAGTCGAGGGGAAAGGCGGGGCTCCTCAAGCCCGAGGGCTCCTAGAGTGCTGAGTCGGAAGTCCGTGCACCTGAAGCGGAGGGCGGGGCCGGGGCCGATCTCCCCGGAACCGTGGCTTCTGCGGATCGGTGTGGCGGGCGACCGGGTTCTCGTGGCCCGCGAGGACCGGGCTCAGGGGATAGCGACGCAGCGTGTTCCGGGAGAGCGGCCCCGGCTGCGCCCGGCGAATCGTTCGCGAACTTCCAGCTCAGGACACTAGATGACTTCGTCGGTGCGCGCGAGCACCTCGCCGAAGCGGGACAGGGCCGGCGCCGGCAGGGTTTTGTAGACTTCATCCAGCCGGATATTGATCTCGCGGTTGGCGAGGGCGAAGAGGCTGCGCCCCTCAGCGTCTCCCTCGACCAGGAACGGGCCGATCCGCTCCACCTCGAGCACCCAGCACGCCTGGGCGATGCCCAGCTCCTTGAGCCAGTGGACGTCGAGCACGCGCTTGATCGAGCGGCCGTAGGCCGCGCCCATGCCGTAGCCCACGGTCGTCAGATAGATCGCGCCATGGGGCACGAACCACTCGCGGTAGGCCCGTTCCGTCAGCCCCGCCTTGCCCACGACCACCTTCGCTCCCGAGCGCTCGAACCACGGCGCCATGGACTTGCCGAAGCGGAAGGAGGCCGTGGCCGTGACCGCCTCGACGTGATAGCTGCCATCGGCACGCACCGAGGCCGCCGGCGAGCAGTGGAAGTTCACGTTGGTGAGCCGCGTGAGGCTCTCGGGGAGCGGCCGGCCCTTTTCGACCACCTGACGGTACACGCCCTCGCGCGCCGTGTAGAGCGCCCCGGAGAGATACACCACATCGCCCAGCTTGAGCGAGCGGAGCGCGCGCTCTGGCACCGGCGTGGTGAGGTGGACCTCGTCCATGCGGACGTCGTCGAGCCGCTCGATCTTCATTCGATCGTGCTCCGACGATAGTATTCCGTGAACCATTGCGGGTCCGTCCGGTGCTCCACGCGACCATCGGGATGGATGCGCGCCGTCGCCCGCCGGGAGGAAAGACAGAACTGGTGGATTGCGATGGGCATCCCGCCGGTGTGCGTGTACGCCAGCTCCACGTGGGTGGCCACCACCATGGAGGTGCCGGAGAAGCCCATGGCGCCGATGCCGATGTAGTTGCCGAGCGCCGTGAGCTCCTCCTCGAGGCGCGCCGCCGCGGGGTCCGGGTTGCGGCTGCCGACGACGCGCAAGCATGCCGCTTCCTTGCCGAGCCGCACGCAGGTGTCCTTGGAGCCGCCAATCCCCACGCCCACGATCGCCGGCTGGCAGGCGAGCCCGCGCTTGCCCGACTCCACCAGCGTATCCACGAAAAAGCGCTTGATGCCGGCCACGCCGTCGCCGGGGAAGAGCATGCGGAAATCACTGCCGAAGAGCCCGCCCTTGTGCACCGTCGTGACGTCGATCCAGTCGGCGCCTGGCTCCACCGTGTAGGTCACCTCGGGGGCGTGGATGCCCACATTATTGTTCGCGTCCTCGCGCGTGAGCGGGTGCACGCGGT
This sequence comes from Candidatus Methylomirabilota bacterium, assembly GCA_046727155.1. GTDB lineage: Bacteria > Methylomirabilota > Methylomirabilia > Rokubacteriales > CSP1-6 > DASSSH01. The sequence goes on from JBKPCB010000039.1 coordinate 1,826, forward strand.
TGGGCCGGAGCGGGATGGCGGCCGTCGCCTCCGCGGTGGCCCGGCGCAGAGCGCGCTCGAGGGCCACCAGCCCGCCCTCGACCGCTGCATCATTGCCAAGTCTCACGTAATAGCGCGGCAGACCCGTGTCGGCGCACATGGGGCGTCGCTCGGCCGTAGCGATGTCCCAGTTTTCGAGCATATGGGTGAGCACGAAGCGGGCGAGCCGGCCGGTCTCGCGATCGCGCGCCAGCCGGACGCCGTCACGGTAGTCGGCAGGGATGTCAATGGCGGCGCGCGCCATGAGCTCGCGCGCGGTGTCTTCGATCAGCTTGGCGGGAATCGCCACCATGTTTCCCTCACCCTACCCTCTCCCCACTGTGGAGAGGGAGAGCATGGGTCCTACCGTTTTCCCTTCCGCTCGTCTCGACGAAGCTTGTACTCGATGGAATCCACCAGCGCCTGCCAGGAAGCCTCGATGATATTGTCCGCCACGCCCACCGTGCCCCAGGTCTCGTCGCCGTCGCCCGAGGTGACGAGCACGCGGGTCTTGGCCGCCGTCCCTTTCGATTCGTCCAGGATGCGCACCTTGTAGTCCAGGAGGGTCATCTCCTTGAGATTCGGATAGAAGTCCTCGAGGGCCTTTCGCAGCGCGTGGTCGAGGGCATTGACGGGGCCGTGACCCGAGGCGGCCGTGTGTTCGGGGATCCCCTTCACCCGAAGCCGCACCGTAGCCTCCGCCACGGGCTCGGCGTCGCCCCGCTCGTCCTCGACGATGACGCGGAAGCCGTCGAGGTCGAAATAGGGCCGGTGATTGCCGAGCGCCCGCTCCATCAGCAGCTCGAATGAGGCTTCCGCGCCCTCGAACTGGAAGCCTTCGTCCTCGAGCCGCTTGAGCATTTCGAGGATGCGCTTGGCCTCGGGCGTGTTCTTGTCCAGATCGATGCCGTACTCCTTGGCCTTCCAGAGGATGTTCGACTGCCCCGCGAGCTCCGAGACCAGCACCCGACGGTGGTTACCGACCTTTTCGGGGTCGATGTGCTCGTAGGTCTCCGAATGCTTGAGCACCGCCGAGACATGGATGCCGCCCTTGTGGGCGAAGGCCGAATCGCCCACGTACGGCTGCGACTGCCAGGGTTTGCGGTTGGCCAGCTCCGAGACGAAGCGCGAGACGTCCCGCAGCTCGCGCAGGTTCTCGCGCGGGATCGACTCGAGCCCCATCTTGAGCATGAGGTTTGGAATGATCGAGACGAGGTTGGCGTTGCCGCAGCGCTCGCCGTAGCCGTTCATCGTCCCCTGAACGTGATTGACGCCGCTGGCGACGGCGGCCAACGAGTTGGCGACGGCGCACTCGGTGTCGTTGTGGACGTGGATGCCGAGGGGGGAGTCGGCCTTGACGACCTGCTTCACCTCGTGGAGGATTTCGGCGATCTCGTGCGGCAGCCCGCCGCCGTTCGTGTCGCAGAGCACCAGGCAGTGCGCGCCCGCCGCCTCGGCCGCCTTGACCGTCGCAAGCGCGTACTCCCGGTTTTTCTTGAAGCCGTCGAAGAAGTGCTCGGCGTCGTAGATGACCTCTTCGAAATGCTTGAGGAGGTAGGCGACGGAGTCGCCGATCATCGCCAGGTTCTCTTCGAGCGTGGTGCCGAGCGCGCTGGTAACGTGGAAGTCCCACGCTTTGCCGAAGATGGTCACCACCGGCGGTCCCGCCTCAACCAGCGCCTGGATATTGCCGTCCTCCTGCGGCCGCACGCCCGGCCGCCGGGTCGACCCGAAGGCCGTGATCTTGGCGGTCTTGAACACGGCGTCCTGCACGCGCTTGAAGAAGCGCAGGTCCTTGGGATTGGAGCCCGGCCAGCCGCCCTCGATGTAGTGGATGCCGAGCGCATCCAGTCGCTGGGCGATGCGGACTTTGTCCTCCATGGAGAAGGCCACGCCCTCTCCCTGGGTTCCGTCGCGGAGAGTCGTATCGTAGATCTTGATCAGGCGGGACATGGGACGCCTATCATCCCGCCGCCCCCAGCCGGGTGTCAAGGAATCGCCCGGAAGCAGGTTATGTCGGACCCCGGACGGCTGAAGCGTCAGCCTGCTGACGGGGGCTTTCGGGCCCTCTCTGTGGCCCTCGGACCACGGCGAAGAATCGCGTTGTTTGGAGGCGATTTGGAGCGATTCCAGCCGGGCGCTGCCACCGGTCTATCCTGGCAGTGATGATGCACTTCCCTCGCTGACCAGGAGGGTACACCCAATGAAGATGACCAGTCTCTCCCTTCGCTTGGCCGATCAGCGGGGCATCGCATTGCCAATGGCCATGCTGGCCCTCTTGGTGCTCCTGACTCTGGTGGTGGGCTTCACCATCCTCTCCTCCACCGAGCCGGTGATCGCGAACAACCAGCTCATGGTGGCCCAGGCGCGGGCCCTGGCCGAAGCCGCGATGGAGCGCGCGATCTGGGCGCTCGATAATCCGGCAGACCCTCAAGGCATCCCCAATCCGCTTGCTGGCGTCGCGCCGGCGCCCTATAACGCCAGCCAGCTCCTGACCGTGGGCTATAACGGGATCAATATCGGCGGCTTCCGCGTCACCGTGACCAATGGCGGAGCGGCCAATGAGCGCAGTGTCATCGCCGACGGCTGGGCGCCGAACGATACGGCCAGCCAACGGGCCAAGCAGCGGATCACGGTGACCCTGGCCAAGATCCGCTTCCTCGATCCGCCCGCCGCGCTCGCGGTGCGAGGCGAGCTGGACGTGAGCGGCAATTCGACCGTCGACTCGCGCGCCGACACCTCCTGCGGCAATAAGGCGGGGACCCTCTCATTCGGCGCCACCACCATGGGCGGCTCGGGCGCCGTCTTTGGAGCGGATGGCAATAATACGAAGAACCAGGCCACCGACGCGCTCGTGAATCAGCCGCAGTCGGTATTCGATACCTTCACGTATTCGAATGCCGAGCTCAGCATGCTGAAATCCCTGGCCCAGGCCAATGGCACCTACTATCGAGGCAACCAGACCTTCAATGCCGGGCACCAGATTCCGAACGGCATCATCTACATCGACACGGTGAGCGGCCAGAACATCGACGAGAACGGTCCGAACACCACGCCGCTCTCGGACTTCGCCAGCGTCGACATCCACGGCAATTCGGAGGCCGATACGAGCGGTTACTTCAGCGGCTGGATCATCGTGGCGGGCTCGCTCTCGATTGCCGGCGACTTCCACATGCACGGCATGATCTATGTGCTCAACGACATGACCTATACGGGCACCGGCACCGGCGAGGTCGACGGCGCGGTGATCACCCAGAACGTCCGCGACACCTCGAGCACTTCGATCGACACCAATGCGGGCGGCAATGCCAGGATCAATTACAACTGCAACTACGCCAAGACCGGTGGCGGCTATATCCCCCAGGGCTTCCGGATCAAGGCCGGCACCTACAAGGAAGTCTCCGGCTAGACGACTCCGGCCGCGCGCAGGCGCTCGACGCGCGCCTTGGGCAGGCGCAGCAGCCGCGTCAGGATCTCCTCCGTATGCTGCCCAAGGAGCGGCGGCGGGGCGCTGGCGGCGCCGGGCGTGTCCCAGAGCCGCACCGGCACTCCCATCACCGTGATGCCACCAGCCTTGGGATGAGGGAGCCGCACCGCCATGCCGCGCGCCTTGAGGTGGGCACTCTCGCAGACCTCGGCCACGCTCTTGATGCGCCCCGCCGGCACCCCTGCCTCTTCCAATCGCTTCAGCCATTCACCGACGGGCCGGGTGGCGAAGACCTCGTTGAGCAGCGGGATCAATACGCCGCGGTTGGCCACGCGATGCGCCTCGCTGTCGAAACGCGGATCCTGGGCCAGCTCCGCGCGGCCAATCGCGCGACAGCAGCGCTCCCAGAGCGAGTTGTTGGCCACGCCCAGCGTGAGATAGGCGTCCTTGGCCTGGAAGACCTCGTACGGCACGATCGAGGGGTGCTGGTTGCCGCGGCGGGCGGGCCGGCCGCCGGCATTCCAGTAGAGTCCGGCCTGGTACGTGAGCAGCGAGGCCATCACGTCGAGCATCCCGATCTCGACCTTCTGGCCCTTCCCTGAGCGCTGTCGCGCCAGGAGCGCCAGCGTGATGCCCTGGGCCGCGGCCATGCCGGCGACTAGATCGGCGATGGAGTTGCCGACCTTGACCGGCGGCCCGTCGGAAAATCCGGTCAGGTCCATGATCCCCGATTCGCCCTGGACGATGAGGTCGTAGCCCGGGCGGCTCGCCTCGGGGCCGCTCTCGCCAAAGCCAGAGATCGAGCAGTAGATCAGGCGTGGGTTGAGCCGGCGGAGGCTGTCGTAGCCGAAGCCCAGGCGCTCCATGGTGCCGGGGCGAAAGTTCTCGAGCACCACGTCCGAGCGCGCGACGAGCTTGCGCAAGATCTCCTGCCCCTCGCACGCTTTCAGATTGAGCGTGAGACTCTTCTTGTTGCGGTTCACCGAGAGGAAGTAGGTCGCCTCGCCGCCCGCGAAGGGCGGCCAGCCGCGGGTGTCGTCTCCCTTGCCCGGCTCCTCGATCTTGATCACCTCGGCGCCCATGTCGCCCAGGGACATCGAGCAGAACGGGCCCGCCAGCACCCGCGTGAGGTCGAGCACCCGGATGCCGGCCAGGGGCGGGCGCGCGGCCTTCTTCGGGCCCGGCTTGCCTTTAGTCTTTGCCACGGGACCTCCCTCTCCAGACGCCCTTGACCAGGCTCTTGCCGATGGACGTCAGCTTCTCGCCGCGCGCGCCGGCGCGACGCCAGAACAGGCGCGCGCGATCCGCAAAGCCCATGTGGGAGAAGTAGAACACCGAGTCCACCGCTTCGACCGAGACGCGCGAGCCGATCCGAACCTCGCGGGTCTCGTCGCCGTGGCAGAACAGGCGTGCGCCGCCCTCCAGCTCGATCAGGGCAATCTGCAGCGGCGCCTTGAATCCCTCGGGCGGCGAGTACAGCGTGGTGAACGAGACGACCTCGCCCACGCCCGGGAGGAAGGCCGACTCCATGGGAGCGGGATGGTCGGGGCAAAGCGCCGTCGGCGGCGCCACGAGCCGCCCGCAGCGGGTGCAGCGGGACGCCGCGAGAACCTCGTCGATCACCGGCGCGTCTCGAGCAGGGTCACCCAGTTATTGGTCGCGAGACCGCCGATCGATTGTCCCAGCGCCACACTCGCCTCGACCTGGCGGCCGGTGGCGCGCCCCGTGAGCTGCCAGTACAGCTCCACCAACTGGGCGATGCCGGTGGCGGCCAGTGGGTGACCACGCGCCTTGAGGCCGCCCGATGGGTTCACCGGCAGCCGGCCGCCGATTGCGGTGTCGCCGTCCAGCGTGGCCCGGCCGGCCTTGCCCTGCGACATCAGCCCCGTGTCCTCGAGCGAGATCAGCTCGAACGGCGTGAAGGCATCGTGCAGCTCCGCCACGTCGACCCGCTCGGGGCCGAAGCCCGCCATGGCGTAGGCTGCCTGCGCCGCTTCGTAGGTGGCCCGGAAGGACGTCAGGTCGGCGCGGTAGCGGACGGCGATGGAGTCGGTGCCCTGCCCGATGCCGGCGATCCTGACGGCGCTCGGCTCAGCCGTCAGCACCAGCGCGGCCGCGCCGTCGGAGATCGGGCAGCAGTGAAACAGGCGCAGCGGGTCGGCGACGAGGCGGCTCTGCATTACCGCCTCGAGCGTGACCGGCTCGCGGAAGTGGGCGTAGGGATTGCGCGCGCCGTGCGCGTGATTCTTCACGGCGACCTGGGAAATCTCCTTGAGCGTGAGCCCGCGGCGATGCATGGCGGCGCGGGTGACGATCGCGGCCAGCGCGGGCATGGTGGCACCGTAGCTCTTCTCGTGGGGATCGATGGAGCGGCCGATGATCTCGGACACGCGCGGCGTGGGGACATGGGTCATCTTCTCGCCACCCACGACCAGCACGACTCGGTGGATGCCCGCGGCAATGGCGGCGAAGCCGGCGTAGATGGCAGCCACGCCCGATGAGGTGGCAGTTTCCACCCGCATCGCCGGGACCGTGGACAATCCGAGCCGGGTATTGACCAGCGAGCCGTAATTGCCCTCGCCGGTGAACTCCTCGGGGTTCATGACCGCCACCACGATGGCGTCGGGGCGCTCGAGCGCGGCCTCGCGCAGGGCCGCCAGGGCGGCTTCGGCGATGAGATCGGGGAGAGCTTCGTCACGCTTGCCGAAGCGGGTCATGCCCGCGCCGGCGATCCAGACGTCAATCACCCTCCCATTTCAAACCGGGGGCGCACGGGTGTCAATGTGTTTGGGCGGTGTCAACGCGGCTGGGGCCCCGTCGAGCGGCGCGGCGGCGAGGAGGCAGGCGGCACGCGCACCTGGAAGTCGCGGATGAGGCGCAGCAGGTAGGTGCGCTGCAGGCCCAAGGCTCGTGCCGCGCGTGTACGGTTGCCCCCGGACTGGCTCAGCGTCGCCTCGATAAGCCGGCGCTTGAACTCGCACACGGCTCCGTGAAAGCCCGCGCCCGGCTGGGCAAAGGCGGGCGACGGCCTGGGGAAACCTTCCGGCGGCTTCGTCAAGCCCGTGGATGGCTGGGGCACCGGGTTGGGCGTGGAGAGTAGCGCGGCCATGCCTCCCTCCAAGGCAAGCCGGATGCCATTGGACGGCTGACGGCAATTCAGCGGTTTGCGGGCCGGCATCTGCGGCGAGTGCACGTCTGCCAGTGCAGAGGGCGCGGAGCATTGCCCTGAACGGAGGGCGGCCGGGAAAACGAAGCGGGGACCCGTTTCCGGATCCCCGCTGGACGGCGAACGTCGAAGGGCTGGTTAGGCTTTAGTCGCCGGCTTGACGCCGGGGTTGTCCTTGAAGAACTGCTTGTTCAGTTCGATATAGTTCTTCCAGTTCGCAGGCGTCTCATCCTCGGCAAAGATAGCCTTGACCGGGCAGACCGGCTCGCAGGCGCCGCAGTCGATGCACTCATCCGGATGGATGTAGAGCATCGTCTCGCCCTCGTAGATACAGTCCACGGGGCAGACCTCGACGCAGGCCTTGTCCTTCACGTTGATGCAGGGTTCCGCGATGATATACGCCATTCCGGCCTCCTGTTAACCCGGTCAACCAGGATAACTACGTGCTGTGGGCCTGATTCTGCAGCCCACAAACCCACACATTTCTACCAACTTATCACGCAGGTGTCAAGGATTCCCCATCCGGCTTTTAGAGGGTGCGGAGCTTCGGATCCAGGGCATCCCGCAGCGAATCCCCGAAGAGATTGAACGCGAACACGGCCAGGCTGATGGCCAGGCCGGGGAAAATGGCCATCCACGGCGCGCTCTCGGCGAAGTCCACTGCCGCGCCCCTAAGCATGAGGCCCCACGCCGCAGTGGGCTCCTGCACGCCCAGGCCGAGGAAGGACAGGGATGATTCCAGCAGGATAGCCTGGCCCAGGAAAGCCGTGAGCATGATCAGATAGGGCGCCATCACATTCGGTAGCATGTGGCGCATGATGATACGCGCGTGCCCGAAGCCGGCCGCGCGGGCCGCGTCGACATAGGGCATCTCCCGGATGGCCAGCGCGCTCGAGCGGATGACGAGCGCGGAGCGCGGGATCATCGGGATCGTGATGGCCATGATCACGTTCGGGATGCTGTTGCCGAGGATCGCCACCAGCGCCAGGGCCAGAATGATCAGCGGGAACGAGAGGAAGATGTCCATCAGCCGCTGGAGATAGAGGTCGATCTTGCCGCCGAAATAGGCGCTGCCGACGCCGATGATCGCGCCCCCCGTGGCGCCCATCAGCGCCGAGCCGAATCCGACCAGCAGCGCCGTCCGCGCGCCGTAGAGGAGCCGCGAAAGGACGTCGCGGCCGAACGCGTCGGTGCCGAGCCAGTGCTGGACACCCGGCCGCGCCAGCATCGCGCCGAAGTCCACGGCCAGAGGATCGTAGGGCGCGACGAGCTCCGCGCTCACGGCCACCGCCAGCATCAGCACGACCACGGCCGCGCCGATGGCACCCAAAGGCCGGCGCCGGCAGAAGTCCATGATGGTGGCGCGCCAGCCTCCGTGAGGCTTGTCGGCAAGCCCTTCGGCGGCGACGTCAATGGCCGGATTGATCGCCATGGTTGGCCGTCTAGCGGTACCGGATTCGCGGGTCGAGCCACGCGTACATGATGTCCATCAGGAAGTTCATGACAATGAAAATGCCGGCCACGAGCATTACGAGCGCCTGGATGAGCGTGTAGTCCCGATGGGCCACGGCCTGGACGAAAAGCAGTCCCACGCCGTTCAGGTTGAACACCTGCTCCGTGACCACCAGCCCGCCGATCAGGAAGGCGAATTCGATCGCGATCACCGTCAGCACCGGCAGCATCGCATTCTTCAATGCGTGGCGCGAGAGGATCAGCTTCTCCACCAGACCCTTGGCCCGGGCGGTGCGGATGTAATCCTCGCGAAGCACTTCGAGCATGGCCGACCGGGTCATCCGCGTGGCGACTGCCGAGTACCGATACCCTACCGCCAGCGCCGGCCAGATGAGCTGGGCGAGATTCTGCCACGGGTTGACCCAGATCGGTGTGTACACCATGGGCGGCAGCCACTTGAAGAGGATCAGGAGCGCCAGGATGAAGACGATACCCAGCCAGAAGGAGGGAGTGGCCAGCCCCGCGATGGAGAAGATGCGCACGGCGTAGTCCACCCACGTGTCCTGCTTGAGCGCCGCGATCACGCCTAACGGGATGGCGAGCAGGACGGCCACGATCGTGGACATGAGCGCCACCTGGAAGGACAGCGCGAAGCGCAGGCGGATTTCGTCCCAGATGGGAGAGCCGGTCCACATCGAGGTCCCGAAGTCCAGCCGCGCCGCTCCCGCCATCCACGTGACGAACTGCCGCCAGACGGGCTGATCCAGCCCGAACTTGATGCGCTCGGCTTTCAGCATCTCGTCGGAGACAGAGCCGCGGTCACCCGCGAGCCGCAGTTCGACCACATCGCCCGGAATCACGCGGATCAGGATGAACGTGACCACCGCCACCCCTAGCAAGGTGGGGAACATCAGCGCGAAGCGTTTCAGCAGGTACTTCCACATGGGCGGCAACCTCGAGCGGAGCCCCGGCCGGCCCGGGGCCCCGCCGACGCCATTACTCGCTCAGCCAGACGGTGTCGAGCTGGTTATTCAGGTAATGGCTGGGAGTGATCGTCCACCCCTTGACCTTGGAGTTGTGCGGAATGATCCGGTGCCACTGGATCGTGTAGATCACGTGGGCTTCCTCGTCCAGCAGCCGCCTCTCGAAGGCGCGCAGGTACTTCTTTCGCTCCTCTAGATCCGTGGCCCGCGACTGCTTCTGAAACAGATCGTCGATCACCGTGTCCTTGTGCTTGCCGTAGTTCGCGTCCGAATTGCTCAGGAAGCGCGGCAGATCGAGGTCAGGCTCGACGATGAATCCGCACTGGAAGTCCATCGCCACCTCGAAGTCACCGCGCTTGAGCATTGGGTGATAGGCGGAGGCCTCGATGAACTCCTGCTTCACGGTGACCCCGATCTGCCGCCACTGATCGATGAGCCAGATGCCCAGCGGCTCATAGGGATGGGGGATCCCGCGGTTCTTGAAGGTGAACGACAGGCCCTCGGCACCGGCTTCCTTCAGAAGCTTGCGCGCTTCCGCCCGATTCGCGTTGATATCGTGGCCATAGCCCGCCAGCTTTTCGAGCTCGGCGGGCGGGGTCGCGTACGGCGTACCCGGCACCTGGATGCCACCGACGTCCTTCACGAGGGTGATCTTCGAAAGATTCTTCGATCCCTCGTACCGGTCGAGCGCCAGCGAGAGCGCGCGGCGCACCCGCTTGTCGCCGAACGGCTTTTTTTCGTGGTGCAGGGAGACGAAGTTCAAACAGTCCCAGGGGCTCTCCTGCACCGTGATCTTCGGCCCCAGTGCCTGCACGAGGCTGTCCCGCTCGGGCGGGCTGAAACTGCGGAACTGGATCAGGGCCCGCTCGCCGCGGACGGCCGCCACCTGGGCCGAGGAAGCGCTGATGAAGATCGCCCGGTAGCCGTCGAGGTAGGGCTTGCCCTTGTCCCAGTAGTTCGGGTTCTTCTTGCCCACGAAGTGCGAACCCTTGACATGCTCCACGAAGGTGAAGGGGCCGGTGCCCATGACGTTCTTTTCGTACCAGTGCATGTCCTTGGCCAGGATGTCGGCCTTGTAGATCCAGTTCCAGGGCGATGCCAGATTGAGCATCAGGGACGACTCCGGCCACTTCAGCCGGAAGCGGACGGTATAGGGATCGGGCGCCTCGACGACCTCGACGACTCTATAGGCCTCCTTACGGAGGGACTTCACTCCGGCCGGCGGAAAGATGATCTTGTCGTAGGAGGCCTTGACGTCCTTCGAGGTCATCTCGCTACCGTCGTGGAACTTCACTCCCCGGTGGAGCTTGAAGGTGTAGATAAGCCCATCCTTCGAGATGATCCACGACTCCGCGAGGTCGGGAACCGGTTTGGTCCCGGTTTTGTCGAAGGGGTCCACTCGGATCAGCGTGCTGTACAGCGGCGCCATCGGATGAATGACGCCGAAGGTCTCTTCCTGATGCGCGTCATACGTTGGCGGCTCGGACGGCACGACGAAAACCAGCTCGCCGCCATGCTTCGGCTTGTCCTGGGCGGCCGCCGGATCGACCAACCCGGTGCCCGCCACAAGGGTGAAGGACACCAAGAGGGCAAGAATGCGGAGTCCACGGTGACCCATAGGCCGCCTCTCCTTTGAGCGTGTCGGCTCGATCGCTTGTGGCTTCAACCCGTTTGGGGGGCCAGAGGTTCCTGGAAGTATTGGTACCTTAGCGGTCCAACCAGCGCCCTGTCAAGGGCGGGCCCGGGCGCTATACCCGGCTACCCGGATACAGGCGGCGCGATGCTCAGGCTTGACCTCCCTGAGCTCAGGAACCGTGGATCGGCATTCAGCGATGGCGATCGGGCAGCGCGGGTGGAATACGCACCCGGACGGAGGATTCAGCGGGCTCGGCACCTCCCCTCCCAGCACCACGTGCTCCCGAGTCGCCTCCACTGCGGGGTCCGGGATGGGAACGGCGGAGAGCAGGGCCTTGGTATAGGGATGCTGGGGATCTTCGTAGAGCGACTTCCGGTCGGTGATCTCGGCGATCTTGCCGAGGTACATCACGGCTACCCGGTCGGAGATATGCCGGACCACCGACAGATCATGGGCAACGAAGAGGTAGGTCAGGCCGAATTCGGCCTGAAGCTCCTCGAGCAGGTTGATGATTTGGGCCTGAATCGAAACGTCCAGCGCCGAGACCGGCTCGTCGCAGATGATGAGGCTCGGCTCCATGGCGAGCGCCCGCGCGATGCCGACGCGCTGGCGCTGGCCGCCCGAGAGCTCGTGAGGGTAGCGGTCCGCCATCTTGGGCAACAGCCCCGCGTGGCCCAGCAATTCCTTGACCCGCGCCGCGCGGGCCGCACGTTCGGGGACGATGCCGTGCACCCCAAGCGGCTCGGCGATCATCTGACCCACCGTCATCCGCGGATTCAGTGAGCTGTACGGGTCCTGGAAGATCACCTGCATGCGGCGCCGGACCGGGCGCAGCTCGACCTCGGAGAGCGTGGTGAGGTCGCGCCCCTCGAAGATCACTTCTCCGCTGGTGGGGCGCTCGAGCTGGAGGATGCAGCGGCCGGTGGTGGTTTTGCCGCAGCCCGACTCCCCGACCAGCCCCAGGGTCTCCCCTCGCCGGATCGAGAAGCTCACGCCATCCACCGCCTTCACGAGTGCCGATTTGCCGCCCAGCAGTCCGCCGCCGCCGATCTGGAAATGCTTGACGAGGTTCCGGACTTCGAGGATCAGATCTTCCATCTAGCTTAAATGTCGATTACCACGGGTTGCGGTTTGGCCTCTTCGCGCCCAAGGCGCTCATCCATGTCGCTTGAACGTGACTCCAATCGGTTCGGCGGTTTGGCCTCTTCGCGCCTAAGGCGCTCATCGGGGTGTCGGGGCGATCCGTGTGCTCATTCGACCCGCTATGCCGTAGCCGGCTGAGCCTTCGCCAGCTCGTCGAGCTCGTTGGCCACCCAGCAGGCCGAGACATGCTCAGGTCCCACCGGATCGAGCGGGGGCGTCTCGAGCCGGCAGCGCTCGATGGCGAAGGCGCAGCGCGGAGCGAAGGAGCAGCCGGCCGGCAGTCGGGAGAGATCGGGCGGCTGGCCCTCGATAGGCTGGAGCTTGGCGCGCCGCGGCTCGTCGAGCCGCGGGACGGAGCGCAGCAGCCCGAGCGTATAGGGATGACGCGGGCGCGCGTAGATCTCGCGCGCGGTGCCGCGCTCGACGATCTTGCCCGCGTACATCACATTGACGCGGTCGGCGTAACGCGCCACCACGCCCAGGTTGTGCGTGATGATCAGCATGGCCACGCCCAGCCGCCGCGACAGCCCCTTCATCAGCTCCAGGATCTGGGCCTGGATCGTGACGTCCAGCGCCGTGGTGGGCTCGTCGGCCAGGATCAGCGCCGGATTGCACGACAGCGCCATGGCGATCATCATGCGCTGGCGCATGCCGCCGCTGAACTGGTGCGGGTACTGCTTGAGCCGGCGCTCGGGATCGGCGATCCCCACCAGGGAGAGCAGCTCGACAGCCCGGGCGCGCGATTGCGTCGGGGTCATGCCGAGGTGGATCTCGACCGGCTCGGTGAGCTGCCGCCCAATGGTCAGCACCGGGTTGAGCGACGTCATCGGCTCCTGGAAGATCATGCCGATCTCCCCTCCCCGCACCTTGCGCATCTCCTCGTCGGACAGCGCCAGCAGGTCGCGCCCCTTGAAGCGGATCTCGCCGCCCACGATCCGGCCCGCCGGCGCCGCTACCAGCCGCATGACGCTTAGCGCGCTCACCGACTTGCCGCAGCCCGACTCCCCGACGAGCGCCACGGTCTCACCGGGGCGCACGTCCCACGAGACGCCGTCTACGGCGCGGACGATGCCGCCGGCGGTGGAGAACTGGGTCTGGAGGTTCCGGACGTCGAGGAGAACGTCCATGGCGCCGGAGGAGTCTACCACAGTGCTGGGGCCCGGAGGTCTTGCCGCCACTTAGGGACGGTCGCCGCGCGCCAGGCGCTCCTCGATGGCGTCGAGGCAGGGCATGAGGTCCGCGATGCTGTCCACGACATAGTGGGCCCCGCATTGATGCATCCGCGCGTACGCGCGCTGGCTACGGCGCTGACGCTCCGCCGGTTCCAGTGCTTCAAGCTCCTTGAGCGGAAGGCCAATCTCGTTGCCGCTCATCGCGAACCCGATGGTCCACATGCCAGCATTGAGCCCCTCTTCGATTCCGGGCACCGTATCGTCCGCCTTGACGCAGGCCTCGACCGGCGAGACCTGCAGATTGATGACGTTCTGCAGGCACATGTAGGGATACGGCCGGCCCGCGGGCACGTCGCTCGCGCACACCGTGGAATCGGGCTCGTAGCCCTGCAGCTTGGCGTCGCGCAGGTTGATCTCCATCATCTCCCGCAGGTAGCCGGTGGTCGACCCGAGCTTGATGCCGCGCGCGCGGATGGCGCCGACGACCTCGAGCGTGCCGGGGATCAACCGCGAGTAGTCGGACAGGCAGGCCAGCTGCAGCGGCACGAACTCGGCGAACATCCGGTCCACGTCCGCTTCCGCCGGCGCCCGGCCGTGGGTTTCCTCCCAGCGCCGACGCACGCTGTCGAGCTGGCTGATCTTCTGGATGTGGACGCGCTTGTGAGCGCCCATGGGGGCACGCGCTTCAGCCATGGTGATGGGCACGCCCTGCCGCTTGAACACTTCAACGAACACCACCGCCGGCGCCATGCAGCCATAGTCCATGGTGGTGCCGGCCCAGTCGAGCAGGACGGCCTGGATCTTGCCTCGGTATCTCCGCTCGTACGTGAAGCTCATGGCTGTCTCCTTTGAAATGCTCGCCTCGGACGGCGGGGCTTCCTCAGGTTACTCGCCTCGCACGCGGGGGGCCCAGCCCCCGGCCGTGCTGCGGCTCGTCCTGCGCCCGCGACGTCCTGCAGCTCGCCCTCCATTGACAGTTCTGCTCGTCCCTAATGCCGGGCCGCGGTTTTCGCGACTGCGGGTCCGCAGTGGGTGACGCCCATCTCGCCGACGATGTCCCGGATCGCGTCGAGCACCCCGCGCATCTCGGCCTCGCCGAGCCGGCCGATGCAGCCGATGCGGAAGCTGTCCGCGACGGTGAGCTTGCCCGGGTAGATGACGAAGCCGCGCTGGCTCAGCCGCTCGTAAAACGTCTCGAACTCGAAGCGCGGGTCGGCCGGCATGCGGACGGTGACGATGATCGGCGCCTGGAGCGCATCGGGCAGCAGGGTCTCGAAGCCCATTGCCCGGAGGCCGTTCAGGAGAATCCGGCAATTGCTCGCGTACCGCGCGCCGCGCCCCGCCACGCCGCCCTCCGCGGCATGCTCGCTCAGCGCCTGGTCCAGCGCCACGATCACGTGGGTGGGCGGCGTGAAGCGCCACTGGCCCGTCTTCTCCATGTTCGCCCACTGATCGTGCAGGTCGAGGCTCAGCGACGGCGCGTTGCCTTTGGCGGCCTCGAGCGCCGCGCGGTGGACGATCGCGAAGCCCATCCCGGGCACGCCTTCCAGACACTTGTTCGCCGAGGCCACGGCGGCATCGAACCGCGTTCGCGTGGCGTCGAGCGGAATCGCGCCGAAGGCGCTCATGGCGTCGACGAGGAGGCTGCGGCCGCGGCGGGCCGTGACGGCAGCGATCGTCTCGACGGGGTTCAGCACCCCCGACGTGGTCTCGCAGTGCACGACCACGACGTGCGTGATCGCCGGGTCACCTGCCAGGGCCGCGTCAAGAGCGGCCGGATCCACGGCCTGATCCTCGGGCGTCTCGATCACCACGCAGGAGCGGCGGTAGTACTCGCACATCCGCACCATGCGCTTGCCATAGGCGCCGTTCACCAGCGCCAGGAGCTTGCCCGAGGGCGGGACGAGCGTGCCGATCATCGCCTCGACGATGAAGGTGCCGCTGCCCTGCAGGGGCACGCAGACATGGGTGCCGGCGCCGCCGGCGAGCTCGACCAGCCGGTCTCGGACGCGGCGGTTGATGCGGATGAACTCCGCGTCCCGCGAGCCCCAGTCATGGAGCATCGCTTCCTTGGTGGTGAGTGAAGTCGTGAGGGGACCCGGCGTGAACAGGTACGGGTCCTTGCGCATCTCGGTCATGGCAAGCAGTCCTCCACCGGGCGCCGCATCAGGCCTTCACACGTAGCGCGTCCGGATCATAGGGCGCCCGGAGGCCGCCCCGGGCCGTGAAGCGGTCGCCGGCGATCTCGATCTCGAACGGGGCCCCGGCCACGAAGGCGGCGTCCACGCCGGCCGGCCGGCGGACATAACCCATGGCAATGGCGCGTCCCAGCGTGTGCCCGAAGGCGGCCGAGGTCACCGAGCCCACCCGCTCCTCCCCGCACCAGATCGGCTCGTCGCCCAGCGGCAGAGCGGCGGGGTCATCGAGCACGAAGCTCAGCAGCCTCTTGGTCAGGGGTTGTTTACGCTGGGCCAGCAGCGCCTCGCGACCCAGAAAAGCCATGGGCTTCTCCCAGCACACGGCGAATCCCAGCCCGGCTTCGAGCGGCGTATCGTCGGTCGTGAGCTCGCGCCCCCAGGCCCGGTAGGTCTTCTCCATCCTCAGCGAGTCGATGGCGTAGTAGCCGGCGTCGGCGAGGCCCAGGTCCTGCCCCACCGTCCAGAGGGCATCGTACACCGCCGGGGCCGATTCCGCGGGGGCATACAGCTCCCATCCAAGCTCCCCCACATAGGTCATGCGCGAGGCGCGGACGAGGGCGGGTCCCACGCGGATCTCCCGGCTCGAGGCGAATGGGAATGCATCATTGCCCAGGTCGGCATCGGTCAGGCGTCCGAGCAGCGCGCGCGCCCGTGGGCCCATCACTCCCAGCACGGCGTAGGCGGCCGTCACGTCGGTGAGCCTGGCACGCGTCCCCGTCGGAACGTGGCGCCGGATCCAGGAGGCATCGCGCGTGACCTGGGCCGAGCCGCTGACGATGAAGTAGGCGTCGTCGCGGAGCCGGGTGACGGTCAAATCGCTCTCGTAGCCGGCGCGGTCGTTGAGCATCCCCGTGTACACCATCCGGCCCGGCGGGACCGCCACGTCATTGGCGCAAAGATGCTGGAGGACGGTCTCGGCATCCTCACCTTCAAGCAGGAACTTGGCGAACGACGTCTGGTCGAACACCGCCACGGCCTCCCGCGCCGCGCGGTGCTCGGCCGCCACGTAGGGGAACCAGTTCTGGCGGCCGAAGGAGTAGGCGGCGCGGGGCTCGACTCCCGCCGGAGCAAACCAGTTCGCGCGCTCCCAGCCCATCTTCGCGCCGAAGCAAGCGCCCTTGACGTGGAGGCGCTCGTGGAGCGGCGATTTTCGCATCCTCCGCCCGCTCTCGAACTCGCGGTTCGGGAACGCGATGGAATAATGCACGCCCACCACTTCGCTGGCGCGGTCGCGGAGGAATGTCGGATCGGCGTGGAATGGCGCGAAGCGGCGGATGTCTGCCTGCCAGAGGTCCATCGGGGCCCGGTCGTCCACGATCCATTGAGCCAGCGCGTGGCCGGCCCCACCGGCGGCGGCGATGCCGCCCGAGCAGAATCCCGCGGCAACATAATAGCGACGCGCCTCGGGTGCCTCCCCCAGGATGAAGTAATTGTCCGGCGTGAAGCTCTCGGGTCCGTTCATCAGCATCCGCACCGGCGCGGTCTCCAGCGCCGGGACGCGCTGGATGGCATTGGTCATCAGGATCTCGAATTTATCCCAGTCCTCCGGCAGCGTGGCGAAGCTGAAATCCTCGGGGATGCCTTCCATGCCCCAGGGCTTGGCCCAGGGATCAAAGCCGCCCATCAGGAGCCCGCCCACCTCTTCCTTGAAGTAGATATGGCCGTCGGCGTCGCGCATGACGGGATGATCGGGCGACATGCCGGGCAGCGGATTGGTCACCATGTACATGTGCTCGCAGGCATGCAGGGGCACGGTGACGCCGCTCAGCCACCCGAGCTCCCGCGCCCACATGCCGGCGCAGTTGACGAGGATTTCGGTGTCGATGGGGCCCTCGGAGGTGTCCACCCCGGCTACGGCGCCGCGCTCGATCCTCACGCCCGTCACCTTGACCTTCTCGTAGAGCGCCGCACCGCCCGCGCGGGCGCCGCGCGCCAGGGCCTGGGTCACGTCGGCGGGATTCACCTTGCCGTCGCTCGGGATCCACACGGCCCCGGCAAGATCGTCGGTCCTCATCAGCGGATAGAGGGCCCCGGCTTCGCCGGGCGAGATCACTTCCGCCTCGATTCCGTACGACCGCGCCAGCGAGGCATTGCGCTTGAGCTGGATCATGCGCTCGGCCGTGCGGGCCACGCTCAGGCTGCCGCAGCGCTTCCAGCCGGTCGCCTGCCCGGTCTCGGCTTCGAGCCGGCCGTACAGCTCGGTGCTGTAGCGAATGAGCTGGGTGAGATTGCTCGAGGAGCGGAGCTGCCCGACGAGGCCCGCCGCGTGCCAGGTGGTGCCGCCGCTGACGCCGCCCTGCTCCAGGAGGACGACATCGCGCCAGCCGAGCCGGGTGAGATGGTAGGCGACACTGCACCCGATGATGCCGCCGCCGACGATGACGACCTGGGCGCGGGCCTTCACCGCTTCAGGCGCTCGAGCGCCGCGGCCGCTTCGGCGGCAAGCTTCGCCTGCCCGGGCCTGCCGGCCGCGAGGTCGCGTACCTTCGCCCACGTCTCCTTCGCTCGGTCCTTCCTGCCGAGCTTCTCCTCGACCAGCGCGAGCTCGTGGTGCGCCTGCAGGTTGTCGGGCGCCATCTGCACGGCCGTCTCGAGGTTCAGCTCGGCGCGCTCGAGGCTCGCCTTCGGCACCCCGGTTCCGCCTTCCGGCAGCGGGCGCGGCATGATGGAGACCTGGCCCAGCAGGAGCATCGCCTCGAGGTTTTTCGAGTCCAGCTCGATCACATGGTTCAGCTCGTCGATCGCGGCCTCGATCTGCCCCATCTCGACCAGGGCCTTAGCGTTCTCGATGTGAGGTCGGGTGACGTAGCGGTCCACCTTCTTCGCCGCCCGGTAGGCCGCGATGGCCTTGTCGTACTGCTTGAGCCCGCGATAGGCGTTTCCGAGCTCCGTGTAGCCCTCGATGGAGTCCTTGTTCAGCTCCACCGCCTTCTCGAGCTCGGCGACGGCCGCCTCGTATTTGCCCTCGGCGATCAGCGCCGTGCCCTTCTTCACATGCTCCTGGGCGCGCTCGCCGGCCCCGGGTCCACACGAGGCCGGGGCCAGTCCCGCGACCAGGAAGCACAGGACGGTCGCCAGCGATCGGCCGCGCGCGCTCAGAGGATGCGCTCCCGCAGCCGGGCACAGAGCCAGTCGGAGATCAGGACCAGCAGGAAGATGACGAGAATGCAGGTGGCGGTTTCGTGGTACCGGAAGAGCTTCATCGTCTTGAACAGCGAGAACCCGAGGCCGCCCGCCCCCACCAGCCCCAGCACGGTGGCCGAGCGGATGCTCACGTCGAAGCGGTAGATGGCGTAGCTCACGAACGCGGGAACCACCTGCGGAACCACGCCAAACAGTATGACCTGAAGCCGGTTGGCCCCCGTCGCCTGGAGGGCCTCCACCTGCCCCTTGTCGATGCCTTCGGCCTCCTCGGCGGTGAACTTGGCGAGCATCCCCGTGGCGTGCATGGCGATGGCGAGCACGCCGGCGAAGGGGCCGAGGCCGACGGCGCTCACGAAGATCAGGGCGAACACCAGCTCGTTGATCGCCCGGAGCGCATTGAGGAACACGCGCGTCGCGTGGAACACGACGATGTGCGGCGAGGTGTTGCGGGCGCCCAGGAGCGCCAGCGGGATCGAGAACACGATGGCCAGCAGCGTCCCCCACACGGCGATCTGAACGCTCTCGACCGTCGCGCCGGCCAGGAGCGGGAAGTAGCGGAGGTCGGGCGGGAAAAGCCGCGTGAAGAAGTCCCACATGAACGGGATGCCACGGACGATGGAGACCGGGTTCATCCCGATCTCGCTTCCCGAGAAGGAGAGGACCGCCAGCCCCAGGACGCCCCAGCCCGCCGCCTTCATCAGCCGCCGGCTCCTGAGCGCCTCGGCCCGGCTCAGCGTGCCCGCGACGGGATCCATGGTGGCCGCGTTCACGGCGACTCGTCCTCCTCGTTCCCGGCGCCTGGATCGCGATAGTAGATCCGGTGGAGCATGTCGTCCGTCAGCTCCGAGGCGGGACCGTCGAAGACCACCGTGCCGCGGCTCATGCCCACCACCCGCTCGGCGAACTCCCGCGTGTACTCGACCTGATGCAGATTGCAGAGCACGGTAATGCCGAGCTCACCCGCCACCTGCTTGAGGTACGTGAGAACCTGGCGCGCGATCTTGGGATCCAGGCTCGCCACCGGCTCGTCGGCCAGGATCACGATAGGCTGCTGGGCGAGCGCCCGGGCGATGGCCACCCGCTGCTGCTCTCCGCCGGAGAGCGTGTCCGCGCGCTGGAGCGCCTTGTGCTCCATGTTGACCCGCGCCAGACACTGGATCGCGATCAACTTGTCCGCCTGAGAGAAGTTGTAGAAGAGACTGCGCCACGCGCTGCGGTAGGCCAGTCGCCCGGTCAGCACGTTGGTGAGCACCGACAGGCGCTTCACCAGGTTGAACTGCTGGAACACGATACCGAACTGCCGTCTGACCTCCTTGAGCTTCCGCCTGTGGCCGGTAATCTCCTCCTGGTTGTGAAACACCCGGCCCTCGTCGGGCTCCACGAGGCGGTTGATGCAACGCATGAGGGTGGACTTGCCCGCGCCACTGGGGCCGAGGATGACGAGGAACTCGCCCTCCTTGACGTCGATGTTGACATCGCGGAGCGCGGTGATACCGCCCGGATATGTCTTGGAGAGCCCGCGGATCGAAATCATGCGCTCAGTAAATGCGACTCCGAATGTAGGTGGACGCAAGATCGATCACGGTCACCATGCCCAGGATCACCAGCAGGATGAGGCCCGTCTCCCGCCACTCGAACAGGCGGATGCTGGTGATCAGCTCGAAGCCCAGACCGCCCGCCCCCACCATGCCGAGCACGGTGGCCGAGCGCACCGCCACCTCGAACCAGTAGAGGT
>JBKPCB010000040.1:0-11180 GCA_046727155.1 Candidatus Methylomirabilota bacterium
ACGAGCGCCGCGAAGCGGGGCCCGCGATGATCGATGATGGACTCCGACATGGCCCGCACGATGCGCTCCGGCACGAGAGTAGGCCCGGGGATCTGGAGGAACGGGCGTCCGGGCATCCTAGCTCCTGACCCAGGTTTCCGAGAACGCCAGGAACGCCGTGCTGCTCTTTCGCCCCGCGAACTCCCGCGGCACGGGCTGACCGCGGAGCGGGCGGCCATTCACCGTGGCCGTCACGCGCCCGGCGTCAACGAATAGGCTGTAGAGCTCGTGACGGCCCGTCGCCGATTTCTCTTTGGGCAGATCGACCATGAACGGCTCGCCCAGCTCCTCCCACGACAGCGTCGCCTCGATCCCGTCGCCTTTGACCCATTCCATGTAGCTTGCGCGCTGGTCTCCCGAGGCCTGCACACCCCTGAGCGGGACGTACTCCATCGAGCCCAGCGCCGGCACGCCCTTGAATGAGCCGAAGAAGGAGACGAACTCCTTGACGAGCCAGCGGGCCAGCGGGTCGTTGTCGGTGACGCAGACATTGAGCGCCTCCGGCAGCGACGTGTTCAGCATGGGCGATTCGAGCAGGACGAGGGCGTGGCCGCGGCCGTAGGGCGACACCACCACGCGGAAGAAGCTGAGGAGCGTGACGAAGGGCCCGTCGGCCTTTTCCTTGAGGTACATGCCGGGATTCTCCCCGGACCAGTCCACGGCGCCGGGCCGAGCGAGAGGGCGGTCAGTCATGGGGCCCTATGATACACCGTGGTAGACTCGCCGAGCCATGACCCGAACCGAGATTGCGACGCCGGCGCTGCTGGTGGACCTGGACCGCCTCGAGCGCAATATCCGGAAGATGGCCGCCCACGTGAAGGCCGCCGGCAAGAAGCTCCGCCCGCATGCCAAGACCCACAAGTGCCCGGAGATCGCGCGGCTTCAGATCGCGGCGGGCGCCGTCGGCGTGTGCGTCGCCAAGGTCGGGGAGGCCGACGTCATGGCCGCGGCGGGGATCCGCAATCTGCTGATCACCACCGAGGTGGTGGGGCCGGAAAAGATCGGCCGGCTGCTCAAGGTGCTCGAGCGCCAGGCCGAGACGCTGGTGGTCGTGGACAATCCCGCCAATGTCGCCGAGCTGAATCAGGCCATGGCGCAGGCCGGCCGAGTGCTGAACGTGCTCGTGGACGTCGAGGTGGGCGGCCGGCGCACGGGCGTGGAGCCGGGCGAGCCGGCGCTGGACCTGGGGCGCCTCGTGATGTCTCAGCCGGCGCTCAATCTCAGAGGATTGCAGGGCTACGCGGGCCATTGCGCCCACGTGATGGACTTCGAGGAGCGGCGGCGGACCTCGCGGCGCTGGATGGGCCGGCTCATGAAGACCCGCGAGCTATTCGCGAAGCACGGGCTGCCGGTCGAGATCGTGAGTGGCGGGTCGAGCGGGACCTTCAATATCGACTCCGAGCTCGCGGGGCTCACCGAGCTGCAGGCGGGCTCCTACTGCGTGATGGACCTGGACTACCGGCGCATCGGTAGCGCGACGGGCCCCGCCAATGACGAGTTCGAGATGGCGCTGACCGTGCTGACCACCGTGGTGAGCGTGCCGAGCGAGGAGCTGGCCATCGTGGACGCCGGCTTCAAGGCCTTCTCTACCGACAAGCCCTTCGTGCCCGAGCCCGTCGAGTGGCCCGGCGTGGAATACTCATGGGCGGGAGACGAGCACGGACGGCTCACGGTGACCCAGCCGGGACGGCGGCCGCCGCTCGGCGAGCGCATCGAGTTCTTCCCGCCGCACTGCGACCCGACCATCAACCTCTACGATCGGATCTACGCGATGCGGGGCGACAAGGTCGAGGCGGTCTGGGAGGTCTCGGGACGCGGCCGCTCCCAGTAACCCTTGACCGGTCCGCGGGGCTCCCGGTAGGCTGCGTCAGCGCAAGCGAGGGAGCCAGCGTGGCACGCGCCGACAGTACTCGTCGTACGCCGCGCCGAACTTGCGCCGCAAGGTAGGCTCTTCATAGATCAGCACGAAGGAATGCACGACCAGCCACACGATGCCGGCGTACAGGAGCAGCCGGCGAGACTCGAAGAACACGCTCTCGCCGAGCAGGGCAAGCAGGACGCTGACGTACATCGGATTGCGCACGTAGCGGTAGAGCCCCTGGGCCACGAGGGCCCTCGGTGGATCGATTGGGGCCGGCGTGCCCAGTCCCTTTGTCGCAAAATCCCACGCGCACCACAGATAGCCCAGCACGCCTCCCGCCATGGCCGCAATCCCGACGACGCGCACGCCACCTGGCATGAGCGGCGCGATGTCCGACTGCGCGGCCAGAATCCGGTATGGCACGTAGCCGGCGATCGTGCCGGGCACCAACACGGTGAAGATCAGAGACTTTACGAGCGCGGCCGTTCTGGCGGATCGGGCTGACACGACCGAGCCTATGCGGGGCGCGTGGAGAGGGCCAAGGCGGGAGGCGGACGCTAGGAGCTGAGCGCCTGCGCCGGCGGCGGATCCGCGCGCTCCCAGTAGCGCCGGAAGACCTTCCAGACTTGGTCTGCAGTCTGCGCCTGGAAGATCTCGGCCCGGCAGTACGTCGCGTGGCCCAGCCCTTCCGTGTACCACGCCAGGTGCTTCTTCATCTGGACCAGGGCGTACTTCTCCCTGAAGTGCGTCTGGATCAATTCGCAGTGCCGCGCGATGACGCGCGCCTTGTACTCGCGCTGCGCGTCGGATCCGAGCGTGTCGAAGCTCGCGTCGAAGATCCACGGGCTCCCCAGCGCCCCGCGCCCGATCATCACGGAGTGGCAGCCCGTCTCGGCCATCATGCGGCGCGCCTCGGCCATCGAACGCACGTCGCCGTTGCCCGTCACCGGGAGGCCGACGGCCTCTGCCACTTCCTCGATGATGGTCCACGGCGCCTTTCCGGTGAAGCGCTGCGAGCGCGTGCGCGGGTGCACCGTGATGGCGTCCACGCCCTCGCTCTCGGCCATCTGCGCCACCTCGACCGCGTTGAGGTGTTCGTCGTCCCAGCCGCCGCGGATCTTGATCGTGAGCGGCACCGAGAGCGTCTTGCGCAGGGCGCGCAGGATGAGCGCGGTGCCCGCGACGTCGCGCATGAGCGCGGCGCCCTTGCCCTTGCCGGTGATCTTCGGCATCGGGCAGCCCATGTTGAGGTCGACGATATCGGCGCCGAGCGTCTGGCAGCGCTCCGCGGCGCGCACCAGGAGCTCGGGGTCCTTGCCCAGGAGCTGCATGGCCAGCGGGCGCTCCTCGGGGTAGTAGGCGGCGATCGCGTCGGCATGGGGATGGTTCATCAGCAGCGCTGCCGCGTCCATCTCTTCCGTGGTGGTCAGGCCGCTGCCGCACTCCCGCGCGATGAGCCGGAAGGGAGCATTGGTGACGCCGGCCATGGGGGCCAGCCGGGTCACCGCCTCGATCTCGACATTGCCGATCTTCATGATTTGGGCCGGGCGCTCAGGCCCGATTCACCAAGTATACGCCGGCCGAGATGATCAGACCGCAGGTCACGAGCAGCGCGGTGATGGGCTCGCCGAGCACCGTCCAGGCCAGAAGCGCGGTGCAGATGGGGATGAGATAGGCGTAAGCGCTGGCGGCGCCGGCGGTGAGCCGCTTGAGCCCGAAGCTGAAGAGCAGGTTGGAGCCGACGGTCACGGCGACGGCCAGATAGAGGACGAGTGCCCAGCCTACCGCGCTGAGGCCGATGGCAGCGGCCGCCACGGCCGGCCCGTACGCCACTCCCGTCGTCACAGCCAGAACTCCGGCGCCGATTAGCGAGACATGCGCCGTGACGAGCATGGCATTGCGATGGCGGATCAGATCCTTGGCGCAGAGGATGTAAGCGATCCAAGCGAAGGAGTTGGCCACCATGAGCGCCATGCCCAGGACGTGGCGCTCCCCGCCGCCCGCGCGCCGGCCGAGCAGGACCAGCGCCAGCGTGCCGGCCAGGGCCAGCCCGAGGCCGGCCAGCTGGCGCGGGCGCGCGCGCTCTCCAAAGAGGAGCGCCGCCAGCAGCAGCACCCAGGCGGGCTCGGTGAGGCGCACCAGCGAGGCATTGGCCGCTGTCGTGAAGGACAGCGCGTAATAGAGCGTGAGGTTGAAGATCGGCACGACCATGACGCCGCCCGCCAGGAGGAGCCACCGCTCGCGGCGGGAGTAGGGCGCGGTAGAGCGCCGGAGGATCAGCGCGTACGGCGCGTAGAGGGCGCAGGCGATGACGTAGCGCAGCCAGGTCAGCGTGAGCGGGTCGATCTCCCGCAGCGCAATCTTGATGACGATAGCATTGGAGGCCCACAGCAGCACGGCCAACAGCAGCGCAGTCGCCGCGCCGGAGGGGAGAACCGCGCGCCGGGCCACTTAGCCCCGATCGGTGTCCGACCTGCTTACGATGGTCAGAGGCGGAGGATCGCGCGCGCCACGGCTGCGATGTTCCCGTCAGGATAATGCTGGATGCCGTCGGGCCCTTCCGGGTTGTCGGTCCCGACGTAGAAGGAGTGCCCGGCAGCCCGGAACAGCGAGGCATCGCGCGGGCTGTCGCCGACCGCGGCGACCTCAGGCCGAGCGACACCGAGCGTCGCCATCAATCGTTCAAGCCACAGCCCTTTGTCCTCGGGCCAAAACGGAGTGACCGTCCCGTCGGGACTGAACCCTACGGCTGCCCAATGGGCCGCACCGAAGCGCTTCGCAAACCACTCGACCATGAAATCCCAACCAATCGACACGATCGCAGTCGTCACGCGGCGCTCGTGCAAGAGCTGAAATGCCTCATCGACGCCCGGCGCAAAGCGCGAGTACGCGAGCTGACGGCATAGCTCGTGTGTGGAGAGCTCGATCCACGGAGCCATCCGTTTCCTCATCTGCTCGGGAGTCTCCCCCCGCATGTACAGGATTTCCATCTGTTGCTCCCACTCCGGGTGACGAAGCGCAGCGGCAATCACGGCGAGCGAGTTCCGGCCACGGATCAGCGTGCCGTCAAGGTCGAACGCCACGAGACGAATGGGCATGCCCGCGCTCAGAGGGTCTGCTTGTAGACGACGCCCCCCGTTAGCGAACTTGCACCTCGACCACGACCCAGGTGCGGTTAAAGGGGCGCAGGACCTCCAGGCGCAGGTCGCCCTTTGTGGCGGGCTCAAACTCGAAATCGTACGTCTCTCCAACGGCAATTGTCAGCCGCGCCTGTTGTTCGATCGCCTGCGCTGGCGGGAGGTCCTCGCCATCCTTCGCCACCGGCCGCCAGCGCACGGGAGAAGCGCCGCCGAGCAACGAGACCTGGAACCCGTTGCCGTTTGCAGTGATGTTGATGAAACGCAGGCGGTATTTCACGCCGGCTTTCAGGCGCAGCGGCTCAGGCTGCGCGCTGCCATTCAAGAGAATGGGAGATTTCAAATCAAAGGCGCCACCGAGGCCGATCATCACCGGTATGTCCGTTTCAGGATCAAATTTCTGCCCCGGCGAAAGGACGATCAGCGGACCGTAGAGCCCGCCGGTCAGCTGAAGGAAGTTGTGCCAGTGCGTGTGGTAGATAAAGGTTCCCGCCCTCGGCGGTGTGAACCGCGCGACGAACGATTGCCCGGGCTCGATCGGAGGCGTGACCTGGGCTCCCGAGCCGCCCCAGCCGGGCACCCCATCGTAATAGCTGTCGAGCTCAATGCCATGCCAGTGAATGCCTGTGGGTTCCCGCATGTGATTGACGACCGTGATTTCGACCGGCTCGCCCCGCGTCAGGACGAGAGGGGGGCCAGGAACGGTGGCGGCATCGAGTGCCGGCGCCTGGGGGCCGTCTTGCAACTGAAACACGGCACCCGCCGGGATACGGTCGGTCGCGGGGCGCTCGCGCGCGAGCAGCGTCAGCTTTCGCGCCGGCAGGGTGCTTGTCGGAGGGCTCGCGGACCGTGCTCTCGGCAGGACAGTAATCCCGAGAACCAATCCGGCCATGCCGGTCGGGTCCACTGCGTAATGATGCATTCCCACGGCGGGCCGGAGCCCCGCACCGGGCACGATCGGCTCCAGGTACCGATACTCGGCGGACATGTGCATCAGCATGTGACAGTGAAATATCCATCGGCCTTCGCGCTCGAGCAGCAACGCGATAGACCTCGTGCCCCCCGCGGGGATCCGCTCGGTGACAGCCAACCGCTGTTTCTCTGCCGGGAGGGCGACGTCGACCTCACCGTCGCCTTCGCTCCGCACACGAAAGTAGGCGCCGTGCAGATGCAGCGGGTGGTGATCGTACGACGTGTTGATCCAGCGCCAGCGAACGGGCTTGCCTGCCTCATACGTGAACCGCTCGGTATAGGGCCAGGACTTGCCATTGATCACGGCGATGTTCTGGCCGTTGCGCGGCGCGGCGCCTCGTACCCCCACGTCCAGCCAGACCCCAATCACGAACACGCGGTCAGCGACGGCTTCTCCCGGCGGATCCACGATGAGCGCGCCTGACAGCTGGCTATCCGCGAAGAAGCGACGCTCCATGGGTACGCCCGTGGTCGTGGCCCAGTAGTGGTACGTGCCCGGCGCGGTTAACTTGAAACGAACCTCGCGAATTTCGCCGGCCGCGATCTCGAGCGGCTTCTTGCCGTCGCCGGGCCGCCCGTGCAGGCCGTACACGCGCGCGGTGCCCTTGTCGAGCACATTGCGCACGGTGGCTCGCACCTCCGTGCCTTCGGGCACGCGGATCAGCGGGCCGGGGATCTGAAGCGGACGTCCCGCTTCCGCAAACGCCTGCACGACGACGGCCGGCCCAGTGTCCGCTTCGGGATACCAGTCGCCTTCTCGGATTTCGAGATGGACCGTGAGAACGCCGTCCCGGAGCTGACCCGCGGGAGAGAGGTTCCGATTCGCCTCGATCCGCGGGGACGTCACGTGCAACGCTTTCGAGCCTACTGTTTCCTGCGCACGGACGCATCCGAAGGAAACGAGCAGCACGGCCACCGCCGTAGCGATACCAGCGCGCCGCACACGTGGGAGACGGCCAGTGAGAATATAAGGCTGCCGAACACGGCTTCCGCGGCGTGTGCAAATGCTCACATAGACCTCCTCGCTAGTGGGACGGGTACGCACGCTGGAGGTACCCGGCGCGCTGCTCGCTCTGGTGCACCGGGCCCTTCAGCTTAAAGGGTCTGCTTGTAGACGGCGCCTCCCTTCATGATCAGGTGGAGGTTGTCCGGGTTCTGGAAGATCCGCAGATCCTTGAGCGGGTTGCCCTTGACCACGATCAGATCGGCGTACTTGCCGGGCTCCACGCTCCCGATGTGCTCCTCCATGCGGAAGATCTCGGCATTGACGCGTGTGGCGGAGAGCAGCACCTCCATGGGTTTCATCACCTGCGCTTTCAGCTCGAGCTCGACCGTCCGCTGCGCCTGCATGTCTCCCAGCAGGTCCGAGCCCGAGCCGATCTTGCAGCCGGCCCGGTAGGCGTAGGTCAGCCCCTCGACGCTCTTCTCGCGCGCCATGTTGATCTTCTGGATCTGGTGCTCGGTGATGCCGAAGGCCTTGCCCTCGCGCGCGATGGCCTCGTAGGTGACCATGGTCGGCACGAGATAGGCGCCGGCCTTCTTGATCTCCTTGGCGCCGGCCTCGTCGATCAGGTTGCCGTGCTCGATGGAGCGCACGCCGGCCTCGAGCGCGCGGCGCACGGCGGAGCCCGAGTAGGCATGCGCCAGGACGTACTTGCCCACCGCGCGCGCTTCCTCCACCGCCGCGCGCATCTCCTCCACCGTATATTGCGTTGTGTCCAGCTCGTCCGAGGGCGACATGGCGCCGCCCGAGGCCATGAGCTTGATCTGGTCCACGTCGCGGCGAAGCTGCTCGCGCGCCGCCTTCCGCACCTCGTCGGCCCCGTCGGCGATCATGCCCACCATCCCGACGCAGCAGTCGATGGGCTCGATCCATTCCGAGCGGCGCCGCTTGTCGCCGTGGCCGCCCGTCTGGGAAAGCACGCGGCCCGAGACCAGCATCCGCGGTCCGGGGTAGAGGCCGCTCGACACCGCCTCGCGGAAGCCGTAGTCGGCGCCCCCCGCGTCGCGCACCGTGGTGAAGCCCTGCAACAGCGCCTGCTCGATCCTGCGCAGAGACTTGGCGGCGATGAGGCTCGGCGGGTTGTAGCGGTGCTGCTCGGCGATATTGCCCTCCACCGCGCAGACGTGCACGTGGGCGTCGGTGAGGCCGGGCATGAGGGTGCGCCCCTTCAGATCCAGCGTCTCCACCTTGCCCTTGAGCGCCCCGACCTTCCCCGAGCGCACGACGTCCTTGATGCGCTCCCCTTCGATCACGACGGCGGCGCCGTCAATCGGTTCCTTGCCGGCGCAGTCGATGAGAAACGCATTGGTCAGAACCGTGATGCCCGCCATGGCTGTCTCCTCGCATACGAGTGAAGTGTGCAGCGCGGGAATTCTAGCAGGCTTCGGCCTGACGCGGGGCGGCAGGAGTCCTGCCCGACGGCGGGCGAAATGCCGCCGGTCACGTCGCCTCGACTGCTCTGCAACTGCATAATTTCGTGAACTAAGCGCAGTGGCACGGAGAGTGCCTCTCTTCCATGGCGTGAGCTCAAGGGTTCGAGGTCTACTTACCAATCGGCCGGCGCAGGGGGAACGCGCCGATGAGGTGCAGTGATGCAGTGGGACACATGGTACGACCTGAGCATCCGTGAGCTGAACGAGTCAACCGACCCGGCGCAGGAAAAGCTCGACGAGGCCGAGGCGGAGACGGCGGCCACGCCGCCGGACCCCTCCGAGCCTGAAGAGGACGACGAGCCTACCGCCGCCTGAGTCGCCCGGTCCTTAGCGCGCGAGGACCTTCGCCTCGTACATCCATACCTTCTCGTCGGCGCGCGGCGTCCATTCCACCTGCGCGGCGACGCCGTAGAGGTCGTGCTGCTGCCACAGGAACACCCACGGCACCTCGTCGTGCACCATCTGCTGCAGCTCGGCCCAGGCCTCGAGCCGCTTCTTGGGGTCCACCACGGTGACGGCCTGGGCGATCTTGGCCTCGATCGCCTTATTGCCGCCGTAGGAGGAATACGTCTGGTTGCCCTGGAAGAGCGACTCGATCACGTTCTGAGCGTCCAGCGACGGCCCCCAGCCCAGGAAGAACATGTCCCCGGTGGTCCGGTTCTTGATCTTGTCGAGGTGCACGCCCCACTCGTTCACCACCACGTTGACCGTGATCCCGAGGCGCCCGAGCTGGGAGGCGATGGCGAGCGAGACGTCCTTGTCGAGCGGATAGCGCCCGGAGGGCGTGTCCAGCGTGAGCGTGAGCTTGGCCGGATCGATGCCCGCCTCCTTGAACAGCGCCCGCGCCTGGGCCGGGTCGTACTTGAGGCATTGGGGCTTGGGTGAGTAGTCCACGTTGAGCGGCGCCAACGGCCCGCACATCTTGGTCGCGCGCCCCTTGAGCACCTGCTGGATCAGCTCGTCCACGTTGACGGCGGCGTGGACGGCCTTGCGCACCCGGATATCCTGGAGCGGCCCCGGCTTGAGATTGACCAGCGCCAGGTAATTGATCCGCGAGGACACCGTGCCGCGCACCTTGCCCTTGCCGCTCTTGTCCACCACTTCGACGGCCTGAGGTGGCACGTCCTTCATGATGTCCACTTCCCCGGCCAGCAGGGCAGACAGCCGCGCGCTGAACTCCGGGATGAAGCGGAAGGTCACACGGCTCACGTCGGCGGGCCGCTGCCAGTAATCGGGATTGCGCTCGACGACCAGCTTTTCGTCGCGGGCCCACTGCACGAAGCGGAAGGGGCCGGTGCCGATGGGCTTGGCCGAGAGCGCCTGCACGCCCTGGTCCTTGAGCGCCTTGGGCGGCATCGGCAAGAAGTCGGTGGCCGCCATCCGGTCGATGAGACCCGGCCATGGCTTCTCGGTGATCAAGCGTACCGTGTAATCGTTGACGATCTGCACCTCTTTGACCTGCGCCCAGCGCGGCAGGTAATGGGTCTTGTTGGCCGGGTCCTTGATGTACTCCATCGTGGCCTTCACGCTCTGGGCATTGAAAGGCTCGCCATTGTGGAACTTGACGCCCTGTCGAAGCGTGAACTCCCAGGTCGTGTCATTGACGATCTTCCAGCCGGTGGCGAGCATGGGCGCGGGCTTATAGGTCTTGGGATCGCGGTCCACCAGCCGGTCGTACATGTGCTCGACCATATTGTTGGTGGTCCAGTCCACGATGGTGTTCGGCAAGAGCGTGCGCGGCTCCGCCGCGAAGGCGACCACGACCTCCTTGGTGCGCGCGCGGTCTTGGGCCGCACCCGGGACAGCCAGGGCCAGGAGCACGGCGAGAGCGGCCAGCGTCTTCACCAATTGCATTGGAGAAACCTCCTTGTATACCTCACCGTGTGAGCGTCTTGACGTAGCGAAGCACGCCTGGCTCGTTCTCGTACCCGATCCGGCGCAGCGAGTCCCAGAAGCCGATGCCGAGCGGGTTCCTGCCCTCGACGATGGCGGCGATGCGCCGCGCGCCCCGCTCGACCAGCCACCGCTCGGCCGCCTCCACGAGGGCCACCGCGAGCCCTCGCCGCCGGTGTTCCGGCGCCACCGCGAGGCGGTAGATGTTCCCGCGCCAGCCATCCCAGCCGCCGATCACGGAGCCGACGATGCGGCCGCCGTCGGTGGCGACGAGGAAGCCCGCGCCCGGCTCCCGGCAGAGCCGCTGGAGATTCTCGAGCGTATCGGTGGCGCTGGGGAATGCCTGGGCCTGACGCCACAGATCGAGCACGGCCGCAGCCTCTTCCCTGCGGCATGGCCTGATGGAGATGTCGGGTGCCGGCATCGGTGCCTCTCTCTAAACGCGGAGCTTGGGATCGAGCACGTCGCGCAGCCAGTCGCCGACGAGATTGATGCCCAGCGCCGTCAGCGCCAGCGCGGCGCCGGGAAAGGCGGCCAGCCACCACGCGACGTAGAGATAGTCGCGGCTCTCCGAGAGCATGCTGCCCCAGGCCGGCGTGGGCGGCTGCACGCCGAAGCCGAGGAACGAGATGGCGGCCTCGGCCACAATGAACTGGGAGAACTGGAGACTCGCGACGATGATGATCGAGGGGGCGACATTGGGCAGCACGTGGCGGAAGAGGATGCGCGCTCGCCGCGTCCCGAGCGCCGCGGCCGCCTGCACGTAATCGCGCTGCTTCACCGACAGCACCTCCCCTCGGACCACGCGAGCATACACGACCCAGCCGGCCGCTGACAAACTG
>JBKPCB010000041.1:0-31165 GCA_046727155.1 Candidatus Methylomirabilota bacterium
TCCACAAGGGCGAGTTCGACGGCCGGGAGATCACCGTGTTCGAATTCCACGATGTGCGGGATCTCACCCTCGTGCTCGCGCATGAGCTCGGTCACGCGCTCGGCCTCGGGCATGTCAATGATCCAACCGCCATCATGAACGCCGTTGGAGGCGAGCAGCCCATTGAGCCGCTCGGCCTGGCGGCAGCCGACCTGGCGGCGCTGAAGACGCTTTGCGGGCGCCGGTGATCGGGAGATCGGCCGGGCCGGCGACATGCCCGCGTGCCGTGAGGGCTCTGTCTATCCGACTGCTATAATCGTCGGAACGATGACCGCTCGGCCCGGCACCGCATGAGGCGCTTCTGGAGCGCGGAGGGCGCGCTGGTTGCGGCGCTCGTCCTATTCCCGGTTGCCGGCCCGCCCCTCGGCGGCTTCATCTTCGGCGCGTGACCACGGCGCGCGCGCGAGGGGACTGGGTCCTGCCGGGCTCGATGTTCATCGGGACCTTTGCGTGGTCCTTCGTTTACGTCAGCCTGCCCTTCTACATCCAGAACATCTCGCCGCTGGATGCCGCGGCGACGCTGCGCTGGACCGGCTGGATCCTGGGCATCAGCCCGCTGATCACCGTGATCACAGCGCCCATCTCGGGGCAGCTCGGAGAGAAAATCGATCCCAAGCGGGGCTTCATCACCGTCCAGGCCTGCCAGGGCGTGGGTTTCTTTCTGATGGCCGTGGCGCGGAGCCTGCCCGAGCTCTTCTTCGCCCGCCTCCTGCTGGGGCTGATGGGGGCCGTCTCGACTTTCGCCTTCATCATGGTCGGCCGCTCCGGCGGAGACGTGCGCCGCGGCGTCTCGGGAATCCAGTCGGGAATGACGCTCGGCCAAGTGCTGGGGCCGGCTGCCGGCGCGGTGGTTGCCTCGCGCGTTGGGTTCAAGCTCTCGTTCTTCCTTGCCGGGCTCATGCTCCTGGGCTGCTCCGCCATGGTGGCATGGGGCGTTCCGCGCCAGGGAACGGCACGGGCGGTGGAGCGCCCGGGAGGAACGGCATCGCTTCGGGAGGTCGGCACGGTATGTCTGCTGGTGCTGGCGGGCTCGACCCAGGTATTCTTCCTGACGGCCATCCTTCCCCAGGTCCTGCCGCAGCTCGGCGTGGCGCCGGGCGCGATGTTGGAAGTGGGGGGCCTCATCCTCTTCGCGAGCGGCATGGCGGCGGCGCTCGGCTCGCTGGCCGCCCCGCGGCTGGGTGAGCTGATCGGCGATCGTCGCGCGGTGCCCTGGTTCCTGGTGGGCTCGTCGCTACTCCTTGCCGCACTGGCGCTGGCCCACGACGTGTGGAGCTTCAGCGTGCTGCGCTTCCTGCAGGTGCTGTTCATCGCGCCGATCTTCCCGCTGTCGGTGGCGGCCATCGCCCACCGTGCATCGGGCGGCGCGATCGGCTTCGTCAACTCGGGACGGATCGGCGCGGCCTTCGTCGGCCCGGTGGCGGCCACGACCCTGCTGGCGTGGCTGCCGCCCGCCGCCGTCTACCTGGTGCTGGCCGCGCTGGGCCTGGGCCTGCTGCCGCTGGTGCTCGGCCTGACCCCGCCCCACACCGCTCGGGAGGGAATCGCCCCGTGATCGAAGAGAGCGTGATCCGGCTGTCGGAACTGAAGCTCGAGGGTGTCGGCAAGCGATACGGCGAGACGTGGGCCGTGCGCGACGTCTCGCTCTCCGTACGCCCCGGCGAGTTCTACACTCTGCTCGGTCCCTCGGGCTGCGGCAAGACCACGCTGCTGCGGATGGTGGCGGGTTTCGTCATCCCCGACACGGGCCGCATCATCGTGGACGACGAGGTGATCGATCCCGTCCCACCCTCGAAGCGCAACCTCGGCATGGTCTTCCAGCACTATGCCCTCTGGCCGCACATGACGGTATTCGAGAACGTAGCCTTCGGGCCGCGCCAGCGCGGTCTCTCTGGGGAGGCGCTGAGGCGAAAGGTCGAGGCCGCCCTCACACAGATGGGGCTCCAGGGTTTCGAGGATCGCCGGCCGTCCGAGCTTGCAGGTGGCCAGCAGCAGCGCGTAGCGTTGGCGCGCGCGCTGGTGGTCCAGCCGCGGCTGCTCCTGCTGGACGAGCCCCTGTCCGATCTGGACGCCCTGCTGCGCGCCCAGATGCGAGTGGAGCTGGCACGGCTGCAGCGCGATGTCGGCATCACGACGATCCACGCCACCCACGACCAGGCGGAAGCCTTGGCGCTGTCGACGCGAATCGGCGTGCTTGCGGGTGGCCGCCTGATCCAGGAAGGGCGACCCGAGGACATCTACTGGCGGCCGCGGAACCGGTTCGTGGCCGAGTTCGTGGGCGCGGCGAATCTGGTGCCCGTGCGCGTGATCGAAGTGCGCGACTTAGGCGTCCTCGTGGAGACGGGCGGCGGATCGAGGCTTCCCGTAGCGTCGGGCGGACATGCCTGGACGGTGGGCGTCCGCGGGCTGCTCTGTCTCCGGCCCGAGGCCCTACAGCTCGAGGAGGCCGAGCGCGCCGCCGGGGGAATCAGGGGCACGGTCGTCGCCCATTCGTTCGAAGGCCCGCGTCAATTCTACGACGTCGCGATCGTCGGCGGGTTGCTGCGGGTGGAGATGATCACCTCGGCGCTGAGGGGCCGAAGCTTCAATGCCGGCGATAATGTCAAGGTCGAGGTCTCCCCCGAGACGTCGGTGCTCCTGCCGGAAGAGCCAGACCGCTCCCCGGACAAATCATGATGGCCGATGGTATCGTTGGCGGCCAGGAGGGCTAGCGCCATGCCTGAGGACATATCGCCGCAGGAGCTCCAGGGACGGCTCGAACGGAAGGAGCCGGTGGTGTTCCTCGACGTGCGCGAGGGCTGGGAAACTGCGCTCTGCCGGCTGGAGAATTCCATCCACATCCCACTCGAAGAGCTCGAGTATCGGCTCGAGGAGCTCAATCCAGAGGATGAGATCGTCGTGTACTGCCACCACGGCATCCGCAGCGCGGCCGTCGCCAGCTTCCTGCGCGGGCAGGGCTTTGCCAAAGCCGTGAACCTGGCCGGCGGGCTTGACCTCTGGGCCCAGTCCGTCGACCGCGCCATGAGACGATACTAGATCATGGCCGTGCAGGACTTCGTCCGCGTCGACACGCGCGGCGGCTGCGCGTGGGTGACGCTCGATCGGCCGCCGCTCAACCTGATCGTGCCCGAGATGGTGCAGCGGATCGCGGCGGCGTTCAATGGCCTCCGCGCCGACGCGTCGGTGCGCGCCGCGGTCATCACCGGCAGCGGACGGGTCATGACAGGCGGCATGCAGCTGCAGGTCCTCCGCGACCTGACCCCCGCCTCCGCCAAGGCGTTCATTACCACCCTGCACGAAGCCATTCACGCCGTCCACGACGCGCCGTTTCCCACCGTGTGCATGATCAACGGCCACTGTTTGGGCGGCGGCTTCGAGCTGGCGCTGGCCTGCGACATGCGGACGGCGGCGGCGGACGCCCTCATGGGGTTGCCCGAGATCCGCGTTGGGATCCCGTCGGTGATCGAGGCGGCGCTCCTGCCGGCTCTGATCGGGCCCGGCCGGGCAGCCGAGTTCCTGCTGACGGGCGAGAGCATCACCGCCGGACAGGCGCTCGACTGGGGACTCGTCAATCGTGTGACGCCCCGCGAGCGGCTGGAGGCGGCGACGGCCGGAATCGTGGATCGCATTCTGCAATGCGCGCCCGGCGCTGTGAGGCTCCAGAAAGAGCTGGTCATCCGCTGGCGGAATACGGACCAGCGGACGGCCATCGAGTACGGCATCAATGCCCTGGCGCAGGCCTATGCCACCCAAGAGCCCCGCGAGGCGATGCAGGCCTTCCTCGAGAAGCGGAAGCCCCGCTTCGAGTAGCGGCGTGAAGCCGATCCGCGCGGTGACGTTCGACTTCTGGGAGACGCTCGTCAAGGACTCGACGGAGAATCTCCGGGCGCAGCGTGACCTGCGCATTCAGGCGCTGCGACGCGCGCTCGACCGGGCCGGCGCGCCGTGCGCGGAGGCTGGGGTGGCCGAGGCCCACGACCGATCGGCTGCCGTGCTCCGGGAGCGCTTCTGGAGCCGCCATCGGGACCCGAGCTACGCGGAGCAGGTGCGCCTCGTGCTCGACTGCGCGGCGCCCGGCGCGTCCGAGCGCCTGCCGCAGCCGTTTTTCGAGGAGCTGGTGGAGGCCTATATCTCGCCGGTCCTACGATACCCGCCGACCCTCACCGCCGGCGCGGCCGAGACCGTGCGGGCCCTGGCGGCGCGCGGCGTGCGGGTCGGCATCATCTCCAATACGGGGCGGACGCCCGGCGTGATCCTGCGGCGGTTCCTCGAGAGCCAAGACCTGCTTCGCCACTTCGCGGTGATTTCCTATTCCGACGAGGTAGGGTATCGGAAGCCCGACGCCGAGATCTTTTTGCGAACGCTCAGGCTGGTCGATGCGGCGCCGGCCGAGGCCGTGCACGTGGGCGACAACCCCCTCGACGACGTCACCGGAGCGCAGGGCGTCGGGATGCGTGGAGTGCATTACGCCGCCGATGGACGCATTGCCGCCGCCCATGCCGACCTCCACGTCACCGATCTGCGCGCTCTCCTGGCGAGTCTCGAGCGCCTGTGAGTGGACGCCCGACGCCTGCGTTCCCGAGGGCCGCCCGCTGCTCATCACACCGACGAATCCCGAGGGTATCGTGCGCGCCCTGCAGCAGCCGTGACGGGCTTTTTCGTGTTGCGTCATGAGGCCGGGAGCGAGTAACATCTGAGGCCGCGATGGAGTTGGCCGAGCTCAGAGCAAAGATTCGTGATATCAAGGACTTCCCGAGCGAGGGGATACTCTTCAAGGACATTACGACCTTGCTCAAGGACGGCCCGGCCTGGGCATCGGTCATCGACCACCTGGCATCCAAGTACCACACGTCGCTGATCGACATCGTGGTCGGTGTGGAGTCGCGCGGCTTCATCTTCGGCGGCGCGCTGGCGCATCAGCTCAAGGCCGGCTTCGTCCCCGTCCGCAAGCGGGGCAAGCTCCCGGCGCGGACCATCGAGGAGGAGTACGAGCTCGAGTACGGACGGGACGTGCTCGCCGTACACGAGGACGCCATCCGCCGAGGTCAGCGCGTGCTGGTGGTGGACGATTTGCTGGCCACGGGCGGGACGATGGCCGCCACGCTGCGCCTGGTGGAGCGGTTGGGGGGAGTTATCGTGGGCGCGGCGTTTCTCATCGAGCTGGCGTTTCTCAAGGGGCGGGAGCGCTTGAAGGGCTATGCGCTAGAGTCCCTGATCGTGTATGACTAGAGGCCGGGGGAGCGAGGGAACATGGAGCGGAGCGGAGCGATGGGCCGGCTGCTGATCGGGGGCGGGATCCTGATCGGGTACCTGCTGGGCGGCACGCTGACGGCCGCAGCCGAAGAGGTGCGCCAGCAGCTCAACGCACCGATGATCCTCAAGCTGCTCGCGCGTCCGAGCGAAGCGCCCGACGCGGCGCTGAAGGAGACGCTCAGGCGGGATGCAGCCACGCCCGCGCTGAAGAGCCCCACCGAGTGGGAGACGCTGCCCGATGGCTCCGCCCGTTACAAGGGTCCCGGGGGCACCGGGATTACCGTGAGCGTCAGGAACCCGTGCCCGCCCGGAGATTTCGCGCACGAAGCGGCGCAGCTACGGGCGCTTCCCGGCCGCCGCCGTTAAGACGTCGAGAAACCCCTCGGCCCCAGTCGCGTTCCAACTCCACGTCAGAAAACTGGAGGGTGAGCAATCGCATGGCGATCAGAAATGTCGGAGTGATCGGCTGCGGTCTCATGGGCTCGGGCATCGCCCAGGTCTCGGCCCAGGCCGGATTTCCCACGCTGGTCATCGAGGCCAACCGCGAGCTGCTCGACAAGGGGCTGGGCGGCATCCGCAAGGGCCTCGAGGCGCTCGTCGCCAAGGCCAAGATCGACGAGCGCGCGATGCAGGACGCGCTGGCCCGGATCAAAGGCGGCACCCAGCTCGAAGAGCTCAAGGACTGCGATCTGGTCATCGAGGCGATCACCGAGAACCAGCCGCTCAAGAACGAGACGTTCGCCAGGCTCGATCGGATCTGCCCGCCCCACGCGCTGCTCGCGTCCAATACCTCATCGTGCAATATCACCGCGATGGCCGCGGCGACGAAGCGGCCCGGGCAGGTGCTGGGCTTGCACTTCTTCAATCCGGTGCCGCTGATGAAGCTGGTCGAGGTGGTGCAGACGATCCTCACCGACGAGAAAAGCGTGCTCCAGGCCTATGAGTGGGTCCAGGCCGTGGGCAAGGCGCCGGTGCGGACCAAGGACTCCACCGCCTTCATCGTCAACCGGCTGCTGGTCCCGTACCTCCTCGACGCGATCCGCGTCTACGAGAGCGGGCTCGCGTCCCTGGAAGATATCGATGCGGCCATGAAGCTCGGCTGCGGCTATCCTATGGGGCCGTTCACTTTGCTGGATCTGGTCGGGCTGGACACGACGATGTTCGTGGCGGAGGTCATGTTCGAGGAGTTCCGCGAGCCGCGCTACGCGACGCCCCCCTTGCTGAAGCGGATGGTGATGGCCGGCCAACTGGGTCGCAAGACCGGCAAGGGCTTCTACGACTACAGCGGCAAAAAGGCCTAGGGCATACCTGCTCATGAGTGTGGGCGCCGAGACGGGCGGGGCCGGTCGCCGCGGCACCACCCGCCCGTCTCGAAGAGATAGGCGCAAGACGTGAACCAGCTCTACTACCTCACCGATGAGCAGCGGGCCATCCGCGATCTCGCCCGGGAGATCGCCCGGGAGCGCATCGCGCCCCTGGCGACCCATGTGGACGAGACCGGGGAGTACCCGCACGAGCAGCTCAAGCTGCTCGCCCAGCAGGGGCTGATGGGGCTGCACGTTCCCGAGGCGTATGGCGGCGCGGGCGCCGGCTCGCTGGCCTTCTGCCTGGCCGCCGAGGAGGTGGCCTGGGCCTGCGCCGCGACCGCCACGATCTTCCTCGTGCAGAACCTGGGCGGCTACCCGATCGTCTTCGCGGGCAGCGAAGCCCAGAAGCGTCGCTATCTCCCGCGCATCGCCACGGGCGAGATCACGGCCGCCTTCTCCCTGTCCGAGTCCGGCTCGGGCTCAGACGCCGCGGGGATGCAGTGCTCGGCGGTACGCAAGGGCGATCGCTATATCGTCAACGGCTCCAAGATGTGGGTGACCAACGGCTCTCACGCCGGAGTCATCACGGTGTTCGTCACGACTAACCGGTCGCAGCGCGCCAAAGGCGTCACCGCGCTGCTGATCGAGCCCGGGCTGAAGGGCTTCAGCGTCGGCAAGAACGAGCGAAAGCTCGGCATTCACGGCTCGCCCACCGTGGCGTTGCACTTCTCCGACTGCGAGGTTCCGGTCGAGAACCGGCTCGGGGAGGAGGGCGAGGGCTTCAAGATCGCGATGCGAACGCTCGAGCACTCTCGCCCGACGATCGGCGCGCAGGCCGTGGGCATCGGCCAGGCCGCCCTCGATGCGGCCACCGCCTACGCCAAGGAGCGCCGCGCCTTCGAGCAGCCCATCGCGGCCTTCCAGGGCATCCAGTTCATGCTGGCCGACATGGCCATGGCGGTGCATGCCTCGCGGCTCGTCGTCCACCACGCGGCCTCGCTCATCGACCACGCAGTGCCCAGCGCGGCCATGGAGTCCTCGATCGCCAAGTGCATGGCGTCGGACACCGCGATGAAGGTGGCCACCGACGCCGTCCAGATCCTCGGCGGCTACGGCTACACGCGGGAGTTTCCGGTGGAGCGGTACATGCGCGACGCCAAGATCACGCAGATCTACGAGGGCACCAACCAGATCCAGCGCCTGATCATCGCCCAGCAGCTCCTCGGGAAGCTCTGATTCCTACACCACCCAACGGAGGGTCGTGATGAGCGAGCCCAACGCAGAGACGCGACTGCACCGCCGCAGCTTTCTCAAGACCACCGGGGTGGCGGCTGGCGCCGCGGTGCTGGGATTCCCGGCGGTGCTCCGCGCCCAGCCGAAGACGTTCAAGATCGGCGTGATCCATCCGGTGACGGGCCCGTTGGCCGAGCCTGGCCAAGCCTGCCGGCACGGCGCCCAGATGGCTGCCGACGCCATCAATGCCGCTGGCGGCATCAAGTCCAAGGGCGGGGTGAGATTTGAGCTGATCCTGGGCGACACGCAGACCAAACCAGAAGGCGGCCGCATCGAGGCCGAGCGGGTTGTCAACCAGGGCGCCCAGATGCTCATGGGGTCCTTCGACTCGGGCAGCACCAATGCGATGGTGTCGGTCGCCCAGCAGCGCCGCGTGCCGTTCCTCGTCGACATCGGGGCCGCCGACCCGATCACGGCCAATGTCGCGAAGTCGGTCAAGGAAGGGCAGCAGAAGGTCCAGTATGTCTACCGCAATTTCCCGACTGGATCGGGCTTCGGGCGAAAGGCGGTGCAGTACTTCACGGAGATTTTCAAGGAGGCCGGCGTTTCGCCGAAGCGCGTCGTGCTCATGCACGCCAACGACCTGTTCGGCCAGAATCAATCCCGCGGGTTCCAGGCGGCCCACAAGGCCGCGGCGCCGTCGTGGGACATCGTCGAGGTGATCCCGTGGCCCGAGCCCCCCTCCGACCTCTCCACAGAAGTGTCCAGGCTCAAGGCCGCCAAGCCCGACGTCATCGCGCCGATCACCCGGCCGGCCTCCGCGCAGCTCCTGCTGCCGGAGATCAGGAAGCAGCGGGTCGAGTCCCTGGGGATCGTGGGCCCGGGCAGCCCCGGTCTCTATGAGGCGGGTCAGCTCGCAGTGCTCAAGGAGGACCTCGAGTACGTCCTGAACAGCGTGCCCTGGCCGAACTTCAAGAACCCGCGGACGAAGACCGTCTCCGAGGAGTATGTGAAGCGATCCGGCGGGAAGACCTTCGACACGAACTCGGGGTATTCCTATGACGGGATGTTCGTCATTGCGGATATTCTCGAGCGCGCGGTGAAGCTCGATGATCCCGACGCCATCGTGGAGGCGATGAAGAAAACCAACTACACCGGCGGTCTGATGCAGTACGGCGGCCCGATCCACTTCAATGAGATCGGCGACAATCCCAACGCCATCCC
Organism: Candidatus Methylomirabilota bacterium; assembly: GCA_046727155.1. Classification (GTDB taxonomy): domain Bacteria; phylum Methylomirabilota; class Methylomirabilia; order Rokubacteriales; family CSP1-6; genus DASSSH01. The sequence continues at coordinate 9,057 of JBKPCB010000041.1, forward strand.
GACGATGATCCAGATCCTCGGCCAGAAGCCGGTCGCCGTCTGGCCGAAGGACGCCGCGCTCCAGAAGTTCGTCTTCCCCCGGCCGAAGGCCTGATCCCGCGGGGGCGAGGGCGACCTCGCCCCTCCTGCTCCATGGATCCGGCGCTCGTCGCTCAGGGGTTGTTGTCCGGCCTGCTGTTCGGCGGCGTCTACAGTCTCATGGCCGTCGGGCTCACCCTGATCTTCGGCGTCATGCGCGTGGTGAACTTCGCCCACGGCGACATGATGGTGTGGGGCATGTATCTGGCCTGGATGCTGGCCACGCGGCTGGGACTCGATCCCTACGTGAGCTTCGCGGCGTGCGCCGCCGCCTTGTTCGTGCTGGGGCTGGGGCTGCAGCGGTGGCTCGTGGACCGGATCGTCGACGCGCCTCACGAGATGCAGATTCTCCTGATGCTCGGCGTGGCGCTGATCCTCGAGAACGCCGCCCTCATGGCCTTCGGCCCCGATCCACAGCGGGTCGCCTCGCCGCTCACGCGCGCGACGCTCTGGCTCGGGCCGGTCTTCGTGGACATCGCGCGGCTCGTGACCTTCGCGATGGCCCTGGCGCTCACCCTGGTCTTGTTTCTCTTCCTGACCCGCACTGATCTGGGGCGCTTGATGCGCGCGGCGGCGGACAATAGCTACGGCGCCCTCGTGATCGGCACCGATGTGCGCCGGGTCTACGCGGTGGCGTTCGGTATCGGCGCGGCCTGCGTCGGCGCCGCCGGTGCCCTCGTCTCGCCCATTCTGCCGTTCGCGCCCTCCGGGGGCCTCCCGCTCTCGGTGACCTCCTTCAACATCGTGATCATCGGTGGGATGGGCAGCCTGGTCGGCGCCTTCGTCGGAGGCCTGCTGGTCTCCTTGGCGGAGTCGATGGGCGCGGTGTTCCTCTCGCCCTCCATGAAGGAGCTGGTGAGCTTCTCGCTGCTCATCGTGATCCTCCTGTTCCGCCCCGCCGGGCTGTTCGGGAGGAGCGGCGCGTGAAACTCGCCGCGCTCGGCGCGGTTGCGGCCCTGCTCCTCCTGCCCGCGGTGCTCGACAAGTACGTGCTCACCGTCTTCATCTTCATGTTCTTCTACGCCTTCCTGGGCCAGGCCTGGAACGTGGTGGGCGGCTACGCGGGTCAGCTGTCCGCCGGTCATGCCGCATTCGTGGGGATCGGCGCGTACACGGCGGTTCTGCTGTCGATGAATGCCGGGGTCACGCCGTGGCTGGGGATGTTCGTCGGGGGGATCTTCTCGGCGGCCCTGGGAACCGTGATCGGCTACCTGGGCTTTCGATTCGGGCTGCGCGGGTTCTATTTCGTGCTGCTGACCGTCGCCTTCGCCGAGATCTGCCGCATTGTGGCGCTGAACACCGACGCGGTGGGCGGCGCGCTGGGCTTGTACATCACCTATACCGGCAACCCGTGGCAATTCCAGTTCGCCGACAGCCGCGTCTACTACTACGTGGCGCTCGCGCTCATGCTGGGCGCTACGGGCATCGTGACCTGGATCGAGCGGAGCCGCTTCGGGGCCTATCTCGCGGCCATCCGCGAGGACGAAAATGCCTCGGAAGCGCTGGGCGTGAACACGTTCAAGTACAAGATGCTGGCCATGATCGTGTCGTCCTTTCTTACCGGCGTGGGCGGCGCCTTCTATGCGTTCTCGCTGTTCTCGCTGCAGCCGAATGCGGTGTTCGGTATCCCGCTCTCGGTGGAAATCATCATCCGTCCCATCGTGGGCGGTGCGGGCACGGCCCTTGGGCCCATCCTGGGGTCATTCATCTTGACCCCGCTGGCCGAGGTCTCGCGCTCGTACTTCGCCCAGCGCGGTTGGGCGGGCGCCCATCTGATCGTCTACGGGATGCTGCTCGTTAGTGTGGTGCTGTTCCTGCCGCGGGGCGCCTACCCGGCTGCCCGGCGGCTGCTCGGGAGGCGCGGGGCGTGAGCCTGCTCGAGCTCCGCGCGGTGTCCAAGCGATTCGGCGGCCTGCAGGCCGTGCAGGGGCTGTCGCTTCAGATGGCCCCCGGTGAGATCCTGGGTCTCATTGGGCCGAATGGGGCGGGCAAGACGACGATTTTCAATCTGATCTCGGGCTTCCTCGGCCCCAATGCCGGCGAGATCCGCTTCGGCGGACGCAGCGTCATCGGGCTCAAGCCCCACGCCATCTGCCTGCTCGGCCTGGCGCGTACCTTCCAGATCGTGCGCCCGTTCCCGCACTTGTCGGTGCTGGCGAACGTGCGCGTGGGCGCCCTTGCCAGACACCCGCGCGCCGCCGACGCCCTGGACCGGGCCCGCGCCGTCGTCGAGCGGGTGGGTCTCGCCGACAAGTCCGCCGCGCCCGCGAGCAGTCTCACCCTGGCCGAGCGCAAGCGTCTCGAGCTGGCGCGGACGCTGGCCACCGAGCCGCGCCTCCTTCTCCTGGACGAGGTCATGGCGGGTCTCACGGCCACCGAGACCGAAGCGATGTTGACGCTCCTTCGCAGCGTCCACAAGGCGGGTGTATCGCTGCTGCTCATCGAACACAATATGCGGGCCGTGATGTCCCTATCCCAGCGCATCGTGGTGCTGTCGTTCGGCGAGAAGATCGCCGAAGGCGCGCCTGCCGCCATCGCCAGCGATCCCAAAGTCATCGAGGCCTACCTCGGCGAAGAATATGTCCACGCTGCTCAGGATTGAGGGCCTCGAGGCCGGTTACGGCGACGTGACCGCCGTGAGCGCAGTCTCCCTCGAGGTTCGCCGCGGCGAAGCCGTCGCCCTCGTCGGCTCGAACGGAGCGGGTAAGACCACGACGCTGCGGGCCATCTCGGGGCTCCTGCCGGTGCGGAGCGGCACCATCGAACTCGAGGGACGCCGGCTCGCCGGCCTGTCACCGGCCGAGATCGTGGCGCTGGGCATCGCGCACGTGCCCGAAGGGCGCCAACTGTTCCCGTCCATGACCGTGCGGGAGAATCTCGATCTCGGGGCGCGCTCAGCCGAAGCCCGGGCGAGGAAGACCGAGACCCTGGAATGGGTGTTCGGATTGTTCCCCCGTCTCGCCGATCGGCAGCGCCAGGTCGCCGGCACGCTGTCGGGAGGCGAGCAGCAGATGTGTGCCATCGGGCGCGGGCTCATGGCCCGGCCGAAGCTTCTGATGTTGGACGAGCCGAGCCTGGGCTTGGCCCCCGTCATGGTGAAGGCGATCTTCGAGAACCTGGAGCGGATCAACCGCGAGGGGACCACGATCCTGGTGGTGGAACAGAACGTGCTGCGGTCACTGCGGCTCTCCCACCGCGGGTATGTGCTCGAAAACGGCCGCATCGTTCTCGACGGCGCGCGCGACTACCTCCTCGCCAGCCGACATATCAAGCAGGCCTACCTCGGACTGTAGTTTTCCGGCGTCCAGAACCCCGAGGCCGCCCGGGAAAAGCCTGTTCCGCGAGCTCCCGAAAAATCGTGCAAATCACGGACAAACCTAGCAGAATGGGTCCATGTCTCTCGGCGTGCCGTCTTCAGGCTAATAGGGCGCGGGCCGTGCTGAGGTCCCTCCGAAGCTTCCTGCTCTCTTTCGCCCTGATTGCCGTCCCATTGGGCGTGCTGGCCGGCGCCGGCGTTTCGGTGGCGCTGCACCAGCTCGCCGAGGCCCGGGCGGCGGCCACCGAGCGCACCCTGAGCACCGTCATCGCCATGGTGGCAGACAGCCTGGATGGGCTGCGTCGGGAAGCGGTGCTCCTGGCCCGCGATCCCTCCATCGTCGAGGGCGCGGTCAAGGGCGACTGGGCGACGCTGGCTCGCGGCGGCTCGCCGCGCATCCTGGCCGTGACGCGCGAAGGGCTTGTCGATCTCGTCGTGGTCCGCGACGCGCGCGGGGCGCCGCTCGTCCAGGTGCCCGCCGTGTCGTCGCCTCCAGTGCCGGCCCTCGCGCTCGCTAATGAGCCGCTCGTCACCGTCCGCACTCTCAATGGTCGGCCCTACCTGCTGGCCGCCGCCCCCGTCTTTCCCAATGCCCCACAAGATGCCGCCGGACGCGTGCCGGTCGGGACGGTGGTGGTCGCCCGGCGCTTCGAGTCCCTGGGCCGGCTGATCGAGCGCGTCCCGTTGCGGCCCTCGGTTCTCTTCATGGCCGGCGACCGCATGCTCGGCGCAACCCGCGCGGATGCCCCCGTGCAGGGCTGGACCGCCGCGGTGGCTGCGGGCGAAGTCACCATCGGCGGCGAGCCCTACATTCTCCAGCCTCTCAGTGGCGCGGTCTCGTCTCCGGACGGCTCGCTCTGGGCTCTGGTGCCGGACCGTGACTTTCGGCACGCGCAGCGGCAGCTCTGGCTCGGGCTCGGCGTCCTCCTGGGCGTCGCGGCCATCATCCTCGCGGTTGGGGTGGCCGTCCTCACCCGGTGGGGCAGTGGGCGGCGAGCGCGCGCGGCGGAGAAGTCCGAAGGATGGCGGCAGGCGCTCGAGCGCCGCAACCGGGAGCTGGAGGCGCTCAACGCGATTGCCGTGACCATCGGCCGGAGCGCGGATCTCGTCACGACCGCCGAAGAGACGCTGGACGTGGTCCGTAGCGTGGCCCGCATGGACGTGGGCGCGGTCTACCGCTTCGACGCCGGCGCAGGTCAGCTGGTCCTCCTCGCCCAGCGCGGCCTGAACGAGCAGCAGGAGGCCAGCATCCGCGTGCGGCCGCTGGACGGTAGCCACGTGGGGGAGGCGGCGCGGAGCGGTCACGTCCAGGTGGCGCATCTGGATGTGAGGCCGCCGGTCGAATCCGAGCTGCGCGAGATGGCGCTCGCGCGGGAGCACCACACCCAGCTGTCGCTGCCCATCCCGGTGAAAGACCAGACCTGGGGCGTGATGGCCCTGATCTCCCAGGAGAAGCGGGAGTTCATCTCCGAGGAGCTGGCGGTGCTGGAAGCGGTGGCTCACTACGTGGGCGTCGCGGTGGAGCGGGCGCAGCTGCGGGCGATGGCCGAGGCGCGGCTGAACCGACTCGAAGCCCAGCGTCAGATCGAGAGACATATCTCCGAGCAGCTCGACGTGGAGCAGCTCCTGGTGTTGGTGGCCGGCGCGGCGCTGCGGCTCATCGGGGGGACGTTCTCCGTGGTGTACCTGCGTGAGGGCGACGAGCTCCGCCCGCGCGCCTGGTCCGGGGTGGGCAGCTGGATCCGGCAGGTGCGCATCCGGGTGGGGTCCGGTGTGGCCGGCACTGCGGCGGAGACGGGGCGCGGGTTCATCGTGAACGACTATCCGGATTCTCCGCTGGCCCTGCCGCCGTTCAGCAATGCCACCCAGCGGCTGATGGCGCAGCCGTTGATGGCCGGCGATCGGGCGCTGGGCGTCATGGTCATCAGCCGCGACCAGGGGTCGCCGCCGTTCGTCGAGGAAGACCAGGCCACGCTGGCCGACTTCACCACGCAGGCCGTCGTGGCCCTGGAGAAGGCGCGGCTGTTCTCCGAGGCCCGGCGGAGCGCCGCCGAGTACCAGGCGCTCTTCGAAGTGGGCGCGCTGGTGGGCTCGGTGCTCGACGTGGACCGCGTGCTCGATCTCATCGTGGATCGCTGCCGCGCGCTCTTGGGCGTGGCCGGCGTGGGGGTGTTCCGGCTCGACGCCGCCGAAGGGTATCTGGCGTACGAGCGCGGGATCGGGCTGTCCTCCGAGTTTCTCCGGGCGGTGCGGATCGGCATCGGCGAGGGAACCACGGGCAGGGCGGTTCAGGAGCGCGTTCCCGTCTGGAGCGACGATCTCCTCGCGGACGCCAGCATCACGCTCAGCGACGAGACGCGGGCGCTGGTCGAGCGCGAGGGCTACCGCAGCGTGCTCTCGGTGCCCATCATCACCCGCGGTGAGGTGCAAGGGGTGCTCGCGGTGTACTGGTGGGAGCCCCGAAAGCCATCGGCCTCCGAGGTGTCGTTGCTCACGGCGCTGGCGGCGCAGGCGGGTGTGGCGCTCGAGAACGCGCGGCTGTACGGCGCGGCAACCGCCCGCGGCAAGCGCCTGAGCACGCTCGGCCGGTTGACCGAGACGCTGACGGCGACGCTGAGCCTCGAAGACGTCCTGAGCCGCGTCGTCCACTCGGCCGTCGAGCTGTTCGGCTCGAGCGTGGCGCGCCTTTGGCTCATGGACGACGACGGCCAGACGGTATCGCTCCGCGCCCACGCCGGCGCAACGGCGCCGCTCGTGGGCGTCACGCGGCTTGGCCTCGGCGAAGGGCTCATGGGTCGCATCGTCACCACCCGCGCGCCGCTCGTCGTCCCCGACCTCCGCGCCGAGCGCACCGTCCGCAACCGCGAGCGCATCGAGGCCGAGGGCACGGTGTCCTTTGCGGGAGTGCCGCTGATCCTGGGCGACCGGGTGCTGGGCGCGCTCTCGGTGGCGCTCCGGGAGGCGCGCACCTTCGCCGAGGAAGACTTGGGCCTCCTCCAATCGCTGGCCAACCACGCGGCCATCGCGATCGAGAACGCGCGGCTCTTTGACGAAGAGCGCACCAGCCGGGAGCACCTGGCGGCCCTGCTCGAGCTGAACAAGAAGATCGGCGCGCTGGCCCCGACCGATACCCTGCTCACGTCGATCGCCGAGGAGGCCGCCCGCCTCCTCAACCTGGACAATGCCGGTTTCCGCCTGCTCGACGGCGAGGAGCTGGTGGTCGCAGGCATGGCCGGCACCGCGCGGCAGACCATGCTCCGCTCGAGGATCAAGGTCGGGCAGAGCCTGAGCGGGAAGGTGGTGCAGGAGCGGCGGGCGATCATTTGCGGGCTGGAGGGCAGCTCGGGCCTGATCGCCGAGCACCTGGCCGCCGACCGGCGCCTGGGCTATACCACCTTCCTCGGCGTGCCGCTTCGGGTCGGCGATCGCATCATCGGCGTTCTGGCGTTCCGCGCTCGCCGGCCGCTGACGGAGGCCGACCAGCAGGTGGCCGAGGCCTTCGCCGACCAGGCGGCCATCGCGCTGGATCACGCCCGCTTCTACCGCGAAGCCGCGCTGCAGGCCGATCGGATGCGCGCGGTGGCCGAGCTGGGGCGCACTCTCGTCTCAACGTTCGACATTGACCAGATCCTGGAGACGGCGATCGCGCGCGCGCGCGACACACTCGGCGTCTCCCACGTGAGCGTGTGCCTCGAGGACCGCGAGACGGGACTGCTGCACTTCGTTCGCGACGCGGCGTTCCCCGACGAGTTCAACCAGGCCCACGTGATCGAGCCGGGCGAGGGCGTTGCCGGCCGCGCCGTCGCCGAAGGCCGTCCGGTCTGGACGTCCAATATCCTCACCGACGCGGAGATCCGCCTGCTTCCCGAGACCCGCCGCCGCATCGAGCAGGTGGGCCCGCGCGCGGTGCTCGCCCTGCCGCTGATGCGCGAGCAGCCGTTCGGCGCCCTCGTCGTGCACCGCGAGCCCGGGCACCGCTTCAGCGACCTGGAGATCGAGTACCTGACCGCTTTCGCCAACCAGGTCGCCGTGGCGCTGGAGAACGCCCGGCTGTACGAGGCGCTCGAGGTCCGGGCGAGCCGGCTGCGCGCCCTGGCGCGACTGACCCATATCGTCTCCTCGTCGCTCGACATGGACGAGGTGCTCGGCACCATCGCGCGCGCGGCGGCCGAGCTCACGGGCGCGCCGCTGGCGGTGTTCTGGGTGGCCAACGAGGTGGCGCGCACGCTCGAGGTGCGCGCGGCGTCGGACGATCGCACGGCCGCCGACTTCCCGCACCGGACCCTACGTTACGACCAGGGCGCGACCGGCGTGGTGGCGGCGCGCCGTGAGCTCGTGAACATTCCCGATCTCGCCGCGGACAACCGGTATCTATCGCAGGAGTGGGCGGCCGGCCAGGGGCTCACGAGCTTCTTCGGCGTGCCCATTCTGTTCCAGGACTCGCTCCTGGGCGTGCTCACCCTCAACGGCCGCAAGCCGCTCCGCCTGGGGCATGACGACCTCCAGCTGCTGGACAGCTTCATCGCCCAGGCGAGCGTCGCCATCCGCAACGCGCGGCTGTACACCGACACGACGCGGCGCCTGGCCGAGACCCGCGCCCTGCTGGAGCTGGCGGAGATCCTCAACTCGACGCTCGATCGCAGCCGGCTGCTCAAGCACGTGGCCATCAAGATCGCCCAGCTCTGCCACGTCGACCGCTGCACCATCGAGCGCTGGGACGGCGATCAGGTGATCCCGCTGATGTCCCAGTTCGCCGACGGCCACAAGGCGCCCGAGATGTGGAAGGCCTTCCGGGAGATGCGGGCCTACGCGCCGCGCGAGGTGCCGGCCCATACCCAGGCCATCGCGTCCCGCCGGCCCGTGGTGATTCCCGACACGGCCGACACCGATCTCATCCCCCGCGAGTGGATCGACGTGTTCTCCCTGAAGTCGTACATGGTCGTCCCGCTCATCCAGCAGGACGCGGTGATCGGCGTGCTGAACCTGGACTATGCCGAGCGAGTGACGCCCTTCGAAACCTGGCAGCAGGACCTGGCCATGGCCATCGCGGGCCAGCTGGCCCTCTCGCTCGAGAACACGCGCCTGTACGGCGAGGTGCAGGAGCGCCTGCGCGAGACGACCACCCTGCTCGCGGTGGGGCAGGCGCTGTCGCGACCGGGCTCGGCGGCCGAAGTGATGCGGGGCGTGGCGCGGCAGGTGGCGCACGCCTTCGGCGCCGACACCGTCGGCGTCTACGAGCTCGACGAGCTTCGCGAGAACCTCGTCCCGCGCGCCGGCTACCGAGTGCCCAAGCATCTGCTCCACCTCTTTCTCGAGCGGCCGCTCGCGCTCGCGCGCTTTCCGCTGCTCGCGCAGTCCTGGCGGGAGGGCCACGCCATCTGGTCGAAGAACGCGGTGACCGACCCGCGCTTCGATCCCCAGGTCTTCGAGAGCCTCGAGCCCCACTCGGTGCTGCTGGCGCCGACCGCGGTGCGCGGCGAGGCCGTGGGCGCGCTGATGCTCGTCTGGTGGGGCGCCGGCAAGGAGTTCTCCCAGGCCGAGGTGCGGCTCATCGAAGGCGTGGCGGCCCAGGTGGGGCTCGCCACGGAGAACGCCGAGCTGGCCCGCCAGACCCAGCGCAAGCTCCACGAGACCGAGACGCTGCTGTCGGTGAGCCAGACGCTGTCGTCCACGCTGGATCTGGAGACGCTGCCCCGCCAGCTCCTGCGCCATGTCGTCCACGCGCTGGGCTCGGACAGCGCCGGCATCTGGCTGCTCGGCGAAGACGGCGAGTGGATGGCGCCTTTTGTCGGCTATCACGTGCCGCCAGACAAGCTGGAGCGGCTGCGACAGCTGCGGCTTTCCATCGTACGGCACCCGTTCTACGCGGAGGCGGCGCGCACCCGCCAGTCGGTGATCTCGACCGACGCGATGAACGACCCGCGCATCCCGCAGGAGATCCGCGACGCCGTCGGCCAGCGAACGCACCTGTTCGTGCCCATCGTCGCCAAAGACCGGATGATCGGCGGGTTCGCCGCCACGTGGTGGGATCGGGCGCGGCCGCTGTCGGACGACGAGCAGCGCCTCATGGAAGCCATCGCCAGCCAGGCCGGGGTCGCGCTGGAGAACGCGCGACTGTTCCGCGACAACCAGCGCCGGGTCGAGGAGCTCTCCGTGCTCCACGAGCTCTCGCAAGCCATCACGGGCCAGCTCGACCAGGCCGGCTTGATCGAGACCGTCCATCGTCAGGTCGCCCGGGTGCTGGACGTGAGCCACATGGTCGTGCTGCTGCACGACCTGGCCGAGGACCGGCTCGAAGTGGTCCTCCGGGTGCAGGGCGGGGTCCGCCGCGACGACGAGCCGCCGCGCTTCTACCCGCGTCGCACGGCCGGACTGGCCGGCATCGTCTTCGACACCGGCCGGCCCATCCGGACGGATGACTACACCGGCGAATGCGCGCGCCGGCAGGTCGCGCCTGTGCCGGCCGACGAGGGGCTGAGACACTGGCTCGGCGTGTCCATGGCGGTGGGCGACCAGCGGCTGGGCGTCTTGGCCCTGCGCGGCCGCGACCGCGCCTTCAGCGACACCGACGAGCGGATGCTCAGCAACATCGCCCAGCTGGCGGCGCTGGCCCTCCGCAGCGCACGGCTCTACGAGGAGCGGACCCGGGCCTTCGCAGAGCTGGCGGCGGCTCAGGACCAATTGGTGCGGACGGAGAAGCTCCGGGCGCTGGGCGAGATGGCCTCGGGCGTGGCCCACGATTTCAACAATGTGCTGGCCTCCATCCTGGGCCGGGCCCAGCTGCTGCTCGACAAGGTGCAAGAGCCCAAGCTGCGCCAATGGCTGCAGGTGATCGAGCGGGCGGCCACGGACGGCGCGCTCACGGTTCGGCGCCTCCAGGACTTCACGCGCATCCGGCGCGACCAGCCGGCCGTCGCCGTCGACCTCAACCAGGTGATTCAGCAGGTGCTGGAGGCCACCGAGTCCACGTGGCAGCAGCAGGCGCGCAGCCGCGGCATCACGATCGAGGTCACGACGGCGCTCGCGATCCCGCTCCCGCGGATCGCCGGCGACCCGGCCGAGCTCCGCGAGGCGCTGACCAACCTGATCCTCAATGCGGTGGACGCCATGCCGCGTGGCGGGCGCCTCACGCTCACCACCCGCGGTGCCGAGGCTCACGTCGAGGTGACCGTCAGCGACACGGGCATCGGAATCCCGGAAGCGATCCGGCAGAAGATCTTTGACCCGTTCTTCACGACCAAGGGGCCGCGAGGGACCGGACTCGGGCTCAGCATGACGTATGGTATCCTCTCGCGCCACGGCGCCCGCGTGACGGTGGAGAGCCAAGAAGGGCATGGCACCACGTTCCGGCTGGTCTTCCCTGCCGCCGAGCAAATTGGCGAAGTGGCGTCGGCGCCTCTGGCGCCGGCTCAACCCACCGCCCTCCTGCGCTGCCTGGTCGTGGACGACGAGGCGGTGGTGGGCGAGGTGCTGGGCGACATGCTGATGTCGGCCGGCCACGAGGCTGTGGTCGTCGCCAACGGTCCGGACGCGGTGGCGCAGTTCAAGGCCCAGCCCTTCGACCTCGTGTTCACCGATCTGGCCATGGCGGGCATGAGCGGCTGGGAGGTGGCGCGAGCCATCAAGGATATGGCGCCGGCGGTTCCGGTCGTGCTGGTGAGCGGCTTTGGTGTCGAGGTCTCGGCGGCGGACCTCCGCGCCAATGGCGTCGATCTGGTCTTGGCCAAGCCGCTCAAGATCCCAGACGTCCTGAGCGCCATGACGTCGTTGCGCGTGCCGGGCCGATCCCGACGGGGAGAGAAGCCGTCATGACGAGTCCGATCATCACCGAAGCGGTCCGGACGCTGATCGACCGAACGGACTTGACGCGAATCGAGGCGACCGCGGCCATGGAAGCCATCATGTCCGGGGCGGCCACCAACGCGCAGATCGCCGCCTTCCTCACCGCCCTGCGCATGAAGGGCGAGACCGTCGAAGAGCTGATCGGCTTCGCCCAGGTGATGCGCCAGAAGGCCGTCAAGGTCCGGACGCACGGCACCGACCTCGTGGCGCAGACTGGCACCGATCGCGAGATGCTGATCGACACGTGCGGCACCGGTGGGGACGCCTCCGGCACCTTCAACGTCTCCACCGCCACCGCCTTCGTGGTGGCGGGCGCCGGGCTGAAGGTGGCCAAGCACGGCAATCGGTCGGTTTCTTCGCTCTGCGGCTCCGCGGACGTCGTCGAGACGCTCGGGATCAATCTCGAGCTGACGCCGGCCAAGGTCGCCCGCTGCGTGGACGAGGCCGGAATCGGGTTTCTCTATGCCCCGCTGCTGCACACTGCGATGAAGCACGTGATGGCCGCGCGGCGCGAGATGGGGATCCGGACGGTGTTCAACATGCTCGGGCCGCTCACCAATCCGGCGGGCGCCAACGCCCAGGTGATCGGTGTGTACTCCGAAGCGCTGACCGAGCCGCTGGCGCGTGTCCTGGCCGAGCTCGGCACGATCCGGGCCTTCGTCGTTCACGGGGCCGACGGGCTGGACGAGATCTCCAATACCGGCGACAGCCACATCTCCGAGGTGCACGAGGGCGTGGTGCGCAACTCCCGGGTGCGCCCGGAGGATTTCGGCATGCCGCGGGCGAGCATCGGCGACCTGCAGGGCGGGGACCGGGATGAGAACGCGCGAATCATCCGCGACGTGCTGGCGGGCGAGCAGAGCGCGCGGCGCGACATCGTGCTGATGAACGCCGCCGCCGCCCTGGTGGTGGGCGCCAAGGCTCGCGACCTCAAGGAGGGTGTCGGGCTGGCCGCCCAGTCCATCGACTCGGGCGCGGCGGCCCGCAAGCTCGCGACCCTCGTGGAGCTTTCCCAGAAGCTGGCCGCCGACTGAGCCGCGGCTCAAGCCCATTGACCCGGCCCGGGGCCGGCGGGTAGAATAGCCCCCGGGTCGACGTAACTGCCCGTCGGTTCTGAATGGAAACCCGATGTATCGCTCCCCGACGGCGTCGAGCGGCCGGAGGAGTTCTAGAACAGTGAGAGCCGAGCCCGTCTCAACTCGCGTTCCCCGGTATCACCAGATCGCCCAAAGCCTGCGCGAACGCATCCAGGCCGGCACCCTGACCGCGGGGACGCGACTGGACAATCAGCGGAGCCTGGCCCGCGAGTTCGGCGTCACTCTCATGACCCTTCGTCACGCGCTCGAGCTGCTGGAGCGCGACGGGCTCATCGCGCGCCGCCACGGGCTCGGCACCTTCGTAGCGCGCCCCTCGATCGACTACGACATCCTCCACCTGCGCGCCTTTGCCGGCGACCTGACGGCGCTGGGCGAGGACGTCGCCACGCGCTTTCTCCGGGGCGCCTTCACGCGCGCCGACCGGCAGGTGGCCGGAGCGCTGGGACTGCGGCCCGGCGAGCGCGTTTTTCTGCTCGAGCGCCTGCGGCTGGTGGGCGGGCTGCCGATGAGCTTCCAGGCCTCGTACTTGCCGGCCTCGATCGGCGAGGAGGTCGCGAAGGCCGACTTGACCGCAACGCCGCTGCGCCAGGTGCTTTCTTTCAAGCTGGGCATCGAGATCACCGGCGCGCGCGAAACCGTGTCCGCCGTATCGCTGGAAGGACGGGCGGCGCGTGAGCTCGGCCGGCGGCCCGGGATCGCCGCCTTCCGCTCTGATCGCGTCTCCAGCGGCTCCGAGGGCGCGCCCGTCGTCTACGACCGCGTCTTCATCCCCGGCGACCGCTTCCGCATCACGCGAGAGCTGCAGTATGCAGCGTCGCAACGTTCAAGCGAGATGAAAGACAGGAGCAAGGCATGAAGATCCTCGTGATGATCAAGCAGGTGCCGGACACCGCGACCCAGGTCAAGATCGCCGGCGATGCGAAGACGATCGATGCCGCCGGCATCACGTGGATCGTCTCCCCCTACGACGAGTACGCGGTGGAAGAGGCGCTGCGCATCAAGGAAAAGCGCGGACAGGGCGAAGTGGTGGCCGTGTCGCTCGGCCCCGATCGCGTCAAGGAGGCGCTGCGCTCGTGTCTCGCCATGGGCGCGGATCGCGCGATTCACCTTCTCGATGCCGGCTGGGACAGCGCCGATACGCTGATGACGGCGCGGGCTTTGGCGGGGGTCATCAAGCAGGAAGGCCCGGCGCTCGCATTCTTCGGTCGCCAGGCCATTGACGATGACATGGCATCCGTGGGGGCCCAGGTGGCCGAGTTCCTGGGCTGGCCATGCGCATCCTGGATCATGGAGGAAGCCGTGGACGAGGCTGGCAAGACGGTGCGCGTCGGACGTCAGGTAGAGGGTGGGCTCGAGCTCTTCGATCTGCCGTTACCGGCCGTGGTCTCGGCGCAGAAGGGGTTGAACGAGCCACGTTATCCCACGCTCAAGGGCATCATGGGAGCGAAGAAGAAGGAGATCCGCGACGTGAAGGCGGCCGACCTGGGGATTACGCAGGAGCCGCCTGCGCTGTCGGTGCTGAGGCTCGAAGCCCTGCCGCCGCGGCCGCCAGGCCGGATCATTCCGGGCGAGCCCGGCGACGCCGTGAAGGAGCTGGTCCGCGCCCTCAGAGAAGACGCCAAGGCAATCTAAGGGATGGGTTTGACGTTTAAGCGAGGCAGGTCGGATGAGCCCTTGGGCGAAGGAGCCCAACCGCACAACTGGATGGTTTGACGTTTAAGCGAGATAGAAAGGGCAGGATATGGCAGGCGCATTCTGGTGCATGGTCGAGGACGATCGCAAGGGCAACCCGAAGAAGGTGATGGCCGAAGTGCTGGGTGAAGCGTCCCGGCTGGCCGGCCAGGCGGGCTCGCAGGCCGAGGCCCTCTGGCTCACCGACAAGGCGGCGCCCGAGGGCCTCAAGCAGCTGGGCGAATGGGGCGCCAAGCGGGTGTGGCTGGTGGAGAATGCCGCGCTCACGCCCTACCGAGGTGAAGTCTGGGCGCCGGTGGTGGCCGAGCTGGCGGGCAAAGAATCGCCGCAGGCGATCTTCGCGCCGGTGACCACTCGGCAGCGCGAGCTGATGGCGAGGGTAGGCGCGCGGCTCGGCGCGGGACTCTCCGCCGATTCGACCGGGATGGCCATGGAGGAGGGCAAGCTCGTCGCCACCCGGCCCATCTACGCGGGCAAGCTGCTGGCAAAGATGACCTGGGCCAAGACGCCGTGGCTGGCCACGCTGCGCCCGAACGTCTTTCGCCCCGCCGAATCCCAGTCGGGCGCGACGGCGGCCGTGGAGAAGCCCGCCGTGAACATTCCGGCGGCCAGCATGACGCTGGTGGAGCGCCGTGAAGAGACCTCGACGGGCCTGCCGGAGCTGAGCGAGGCCGAGATCGTCGTCTCGGGCGGGCGCGGCATGAAGGGGCCGGAGAACTTCGTGATCCTCGAGGATCTGGCCAAGGTGATCGGCGCCGCCGTCGGGGCCTCGCGCGCGGCGGTGGACGCCGGATGGCGACCGCACCGCTTTCAGATCGGCCAGACGGGTCGCACGATCTCGCCCAAGCTCTACCTCGGTTTCGGGATCTCGGGCGCCATCCAGCACCTGGCCGGCATGCGCACCTCGAAGGTGATCTGCGCGATCAACAAGGATCCCGAGGCGCCGATCTTCAAGATCGCCGACTACGGCATCGTGGGCGATCTCTTCGAGGTTGCGCCGCTTCTCACGCAGGAATTCAAGAAGCTGCTGGAGAAATAGCCGGGTAACCCATGCACGTCGAGCTCAATGACGAGCAGAAGATGATCCAGGGGGTGGCGCGCGACTTCGCCCAGAAGGAAGTGCGCCCGATCGCCGAGGCCATCGACCGCGAGGCGCGCTTTCCGCACGACACCGTGCGCCGCATGGGCGAGCTCGGGCTGATGGGCATCGCCATCCCGGAATCCTACGGCGGCTCCGGCAGCGACACCGTCGCCTACGCGGTCGCGCTGGAAGAAGTCGCCAAGGCATGCGCATCTCACGCCGTCGTCATGTCGGTGAACAACTCGCTCTACTGCGATCCGGTTTACAAGTTCGGCACCGAGGAGCAGAAGCGACGGTTCCTCGAGCCCTTCGCCTCCGGTCAGAAGCTCGGCTGTTTCTCGCTGACCGAGCCCGAGGCCGGCTCGGATGCGACCAATCAGAACACGCTGGCCGCCAAGGACGGCTCCGATTACGTCCTCAACGGCCGGAAGATCTTCGTTACCAATGGACGCGAGGCCCAGGCGGCGCTCGTCTTCGCCCAGACCGACCGGGCCAAGCGCCACCACGGCATCAGCGCCTTTCTGGTGGAGAAGGGGACCAAGGGCTTCACGGTGGTCAAGACCGAGGACAAGCTCGGCATCCGCGCCTCGGACACCGCCGAGTTCCTATTCGAGGGGTGCCGGGTGCCCGCGGCCAACCGGCTGGGCGCGGAGGGCGAGGGGTTCAAGATCGCCATGGCGACGCTCGACGGCGGGCGCATCGGCATCGCGGCCCAGGCGCTCGGGATTGCCGTCGGCGCCAACGATCTCGCCGTCGGGTACGCGCGGGAGCGTAAGAGCTTCGGCGTGCCAATCGGGCAGCACCAGATGGTGCAGTGGATGCTGGCCGACATGGCCACGGCGATCGAGGCCGCGCGCCTGCTCACGTGGCGGGCGGCGTGGCTCAAGGACACCGGCGCGCCGTTCGGCGCCGAGGCGGCGATGGCCAAGCTCTTCGCCGCGGAGGCGGCGATGCGGATCACCACCGATGCCATCCAGGTGCACGGTGGCTATGGCTTCATCAAGGAATACCAGGTCGAGCGGTATTTCCGCGACGCGAAGATCACGCAGATCTACGAGGGCACGTCGCAGATCCAGAAGCTCGTGATCGCCCGCCACCTCCTGCACACGGCAGAGTAGGGAGGTCGCCATGGCCGACGACAAGAAGCGGTGGGAGAAGGAGACCTACGGGCCCTTCGTGCGCCAGGCGCCGGAGCGCGAAGTCCGCTACGAGTCGCTCTCGGGCATCCCGATCCAGCCGCTGTACACGCCGGAGGATCTCGCCGGGTGGCGCTACGAGGAAAAGCTCGGGTACCCGGGCGAGTTCCCATACACGCGCGGGCCGTATCCCTCGATGTACCGCGGCAGGCTCTGGACCATGCGGATGTTCGCCGGCTTCGGTCGGCCCGAGGACACCAACGCGCGCTTCAAGTACCTGCTCGAGCAGGGACAGACAGGCCTCTCCACGGCCTTCGACATGCCGGCGCTGATGGGTTACGACGCCGACCACCCGCGGGCGCGCGGCGAGGTGGGCCGCGAGGGCGTCACCGTGTCCACGCTGGCCGACTTCGAGCTGTTGTTCCGCGACATCCCGCTGGATCAGGTCACGACATCGATGACCATCAACTGCACGGCGTCGGTGGCGCTGGCCATGTACCTCGCCCTGGCCGACAAGCAGGGGGTGGCCTGGGACAAGCTGGGCGGGACGATGCAGAACGACATGCTCAAGGAGTTCATCGCCCAGAAGGAGTGGATCTCGCCGCCCGATTCCGCCGTCCGCATCGTGGTGGACACGATCGAGTTCTGCTCCGCGCACGTGCCCCGCTTCAATCCCGTGTCGATCTCCGGCTATCACATCCGCGAGGCCGGCTCCACGGCGGTCCAGGAGCTGGCGTTCACGCTGGCCGACGGCTTCGGCTACGTGGACGCCTGCGTCAAGCGAGGGCTGGACGTGGACGCCTTCGCGCCACGCCTGTCTTTCTTCTTCGACATCCACAACGATTTCTTCGAAGAGATCGCCAAGCTCCGGGCGGCGCGTCGCATCTGGGCCACGGTCATGCGCGACCGGTTCGGCGCGAAGCGGCCCGAGTCGCTGAGACTGCGCACGCACACCCAGACCGCCGGCGTCTCGGCCACCGCGCAGCAGCCGTTGAACAACGTGGCGCGCGTGGCCCTGCAGGCGCTGGCCGCGGTTCTGGGCGGGGCGCAATCGCTGCACACCAACTCGTACGACGAGGTGCTGGCGCTGCCGACTGAGCAGGCCGTGACCGTCGCCCTGCGCACCCAGCAGATCATCGCCGAGGAGACCGGGGTGCCGCTCACCATCGACCCGCTGGGCGGCTCCTACTTCCTGGAGCGGCTGACGGACCAGATGGAGGAGCAGGCGATGGCCTATATCCGCAAGATCGACGCGCTGGGCGGTATCGTCCGGGCGATAGACATGGGCTACCCGCAGCGCGAGATTGCCGACGCCGCCTACCGCTACCAGCTCCTGGACGATCGGGGTGAGAAGACGGTGGTGGGCGTCAACAAGTACGTGATGCCGGAGGAGGCGCCGGTGGAGTATCTGAAGATCGATGAGGCCATCGAGCGGGAGCAGATGGAGCGGGTGAAGCGGCTCAAGGCCTCGCGCGATCCGTCCAAGATCGAGCGCAGGCTGAAGCAGCTGGCCGATGCCTGCCGGAACGGCCAGAACGTCATGCCCGTGCTCGTCGAGGCGGTCAAGGACTACGTGTCGCTCGGGGAGATCTCGGACGTCTACCGTCAGGTCTTCGGTCTCTACCGCGAGCCGATCATCTTCTAGCGAGTGGGTGGCGCGGACGCCCCGATGAGGGCCAAAGGCCCGAAGAGGCCAAACCGTCAAACTGAAGAAGTCGACGTTCAAGCGAGATAGATGAAGGAGACTTGAAATGGCGGAGGCGATCAGGATCACGAAGGCGCGGACGCTCAAGACCAAGCCCAAGGACGCGGATCTGGGTTTCGGCCAGATCTTCACCGACCACATGTTCGTGGCCGATTTCCAGGAGGAAAAGGGCTGGTACGATCCGCGAGTCGAGCCTTACGGGCCCCTCGAGATGGACCCGGCGGCCGCCGTGCTCCACTACGCCCAGGCCGTGTTCGAAGGGCTCAAGGCCTTCAGGGGCGTAGATGGCAAGGTGCGCCTCTTCCGTCCGCAGAAGAACATCGAGCGCCTGAACAACTCGGCCCGGCGCATGTGCATACCGCCGCTCGATCCCGATCTGGCGCTGCAGTCCATCGTGACGCTGGTGGGCGTCGAGCGGGAGTGGGTGCCGCGGACCATCGGGACGTCGCTGTACATCCGCCCGACGATCGTCGCGAACGAGCCATTCCTGGGCGTGCGCCCGGCCAAGTCCTACATCTACTTCGTCATCCTCTCGCCGGTGGGTGCCTATTACCCCGAGGGCATGGCGCCGGTGAAGATCCGGGTCGAAGAGAAGTACGTGCGCGCCGTCGAGGGGGGTCTGGGCTCAGCCAAGACGGGAGCCAACTACGCGGCCAGCCTGATGGCGGCCGAAGAGGCCAAGCACGCGGGCTACACCCAGGTCTTGTTCCTCGACGGAGTGCACCGCAAGTACATCGACGAGGTCGGCACCATGAACATCATGGTGAAGATCGGCGACGAAGTGATCACGCCGCCGGTCGGCGGCACGGTGCTCGCGGGAGTCACGCGGGACTCGGCCCTGTCGCTGATGCGCAGGTGGGGGCTCAAGGTCAGCGAGCGGCCGCTCACCATCGACGAAGTGGTGGCCGCGCACAAGAGCGGCGCGCTCAAAGAAGTCTGGGGCACCGGCACCGCGGCGGTGATCTCGCCCGTCGGCGAGCTCGCGTACAAGAATGAGAAGATGGTGATCCATGCAGGGCGGATCGGCGAGCTCACGCAGAAGCTTTATGACGCCATTGTAGGGATCCAGTACGGCAAGGACCCCGATCCAGACAAGTGGACCGTCGAGGTCTAATCCGTGAGCACGGACTGCGTCTTCTGCAAGATCCGGGACGGGCAGATCCCGTCGTTCAAGATCCACGAGGACGAGCGGACGATCACATTCATGGACATCAATCCGCTCAACTCGGGCCACTGCCTCGTGGTGACGAAAGCCCACGCCGCCACCATCTTCGAGGCGGATGTGGAGGACCTCGTGGCCGCCATGGCGGCGGCGAAGAAAGTCGCCCTGGCGATCCGGGAAGCACTCAAGCCCGACGGGCTGAACATCCTCCAGGCGAACGGCGCGGCCGCCTTCCAGTCCGTGCCGCATTTTCACCTGCATTTGATCCCGCGCTGGGCCAATGACGGGAAGGGGTTCGACTGGAAGCCGGTGGCCGGCAACCGCGAAGCCATCATGAAGAACGGCGAGCGGCTCCGGGCGCTGCTCAACTAGGAGGACGACCATGGCGGAGCGCAAGATCCGGGTGGTGGTGGCGAAGCCCGGGCTCGACGGGCACGACCGGGGCGCGAAGATCGTGGCCCGGGCCCTGCGCGACGCCGGCATCGAAGTCATCTACACGGGCCTGCACCAGACGCCCGAGCAGATCGTCGCGACGGCGGTGCAGGAGGACGCCGACGCCATCGGGCTCAGCGTCCTCTCGGGCGCTCACAGCTATCTCTTCGCGCGGGTGCTGGAGCTCCTGAAGGAGAAGGGCGCCGGCGACATCGCGGTCTTCGGCGGCGGTATCATTCCCGCCGACGACATCCAGGCGCTCAAGGCTATGGGCGTGAAAGAGCTCTTCACTCCCGGCGCCTCGACCCAGGACATCGTCCGGTTCGTCAAGGAGCACATCCGCGCGGCCGTCTAGGGCCGGGCGTAACCCATGAATTTCGATCTCAGCCCCGAGCAGAAGGAAATCCGCAGGCTGGCCCGGGATTTCGCCGAGGGCGAAGTCGCTCCGGTGATCCGCCGCTACGACGAGGCCCATGAGTTCCCCCACGAGATCCTGGACAAGCTGGGGAAAACCGGGCTGCTGGGCGCGCTCGTGCCCGAGCAATACGGGGGCGCCGCGCTCGACTACGTCTCCTACGCGCTGGCGGTAGAGGAGCTGAACCGCGTCGACGCCTCCGTGGGCATCACCATGTGGGCGCACAACTCGCTCTGCACCAACCACATCACGCTCTTCGGCTCCACGGAGCAGAAGGCCAAGTATCTGCCGCGGCTCGCGCGGGGCGAGAGCCTCGGCGCCTGGGGCCTCACCGAGCCCGGCTCGGGCTCCGACGCCGCAGCCATGAAGTCCCGGGCGGCGCGCGAGGGCGACCATTTCGTGCTCAACGGCACCAAGGCTTTCATCACCAATGCGGGGGTGGGCCAGATCGCGCTGGTCATGGCGGTGACGGATCCCAGCCGGGGCAACAAGGGCATCTCCGCCTTCATCCTGGAGAAAGGGATGGCCGGCTTCAGCGCGGGGCAGCCCTACCGCAAGCTCGGTTTGCACGCCTCGAACACCGCCGAGCTGATCTTCGACAACGTGCGAGTACCCGCCGGTCAGCTGTGCGGCGAGCTGAACATGGGGTTCGTCAATACGATGCAGGTGCTGGAAGGCGGGCGGATCGCCATGGCCGCGATGGCGGTGGGCATCGCCCAGGGCGCGCTCGATCAGGCGCTCAAGTACATGAAGCAGCGCAGTGCCTTCGGCCGGACGCTGGCCGAGTTCAACGGGCTGCAGGGGATGATTGCGGACATGGGGACCGAGATCGAGGCGGCGCGGCTGCTTACCCTGCGCGCGGCTGCGCTGAAGGACGACGGCCGCCCGGTCAAGGTGGCCGCCTCCATGGCGAAAGTGTTCGCCTCCGAGGTGGCGATGAAAGCCACGACCAAGTCGCTCCAGATTCACGGCGGGGCCGGCTACATCACGGAGTTCCCCATCGAGCGCATGTTCCGCGACGCCAAGCTCACCGAGATCGGCGAGGGGACCTCGGAGGTGCAGCGCATGGTCATCGCCCGCGACATCCTGGGCTTCAAGGGCATTTAACCGTGCCCGAGTCCAGCGTCCTTTACGAGGTCAAGGCTGGAGTCGGCACCATCACGCTCAACCGGCCGGCCGCCCTCAATGCGCTACATCTGCCCGTGGCCGTCGAGTTGGCGGACGCGGCTGAGCGGGCGGCCAAGGATCCAGACGCGTGGACCGTCGTGGTACGGGGCGCCGGCCGCGCCTTCTCCTCGGGGATGGACCGCACCGCGCTCTCGGGCGGGAGTATCGGCGAGGCGTTCTACCGCCACTGGATCCGCGCGCTGAACTGCCTGGAGGACATGGACAAGCTCGTAATCGGCGTGCTGCACGGCTACTGCATCGGCGGGGGCCTGCAGCTGGCCGTGGCCTGCGACGTCCGTCTCGCCGCCGCCGACGTGGTGCTCGGGCTGGGCGCCACGCGCCACGGCCTGATTCCCGACGGCTCCATCCTGAGGCTGGCGCGCCTCGTCGGGCTGGGCCGCGCGAAGGAGCTGACCCTGCTCAATGACCACATCGGCGCCCAGGAGGCGCTGGCGATGGGGCTGGTGAACTGGGTGGCGCCGGCGGAAGAGCTGGACTCGCGGCTCGCGGCCATCGTCGAGAAGACCTTTCAGGCCTCCCGCACCGCCACGGGCCATGCCAAGCGCCTCCTGCACGCCTCGTTCCACACCGACCCGCGCGCCATGATCGAGGAGGTCATTCGCGCGCAGACCGACTGCATGGAGTCCTGGGAGATCCGGGAGGCGAACCGGGCCTGGGACGAAAAGCGCGAGGCGCGCTTCTACCCGCCTCCCGACGGCGCGACCCGCTAGCCTCCGAGAGCAAGACCCCTCTCGCGCCGAAAAGCAACGACGCTCAGGCAGCCACCGGATAGCCCGCCGCCTTCCAGGCCTCGACGCCTCCCTTGAGGGCCTTGACATTGCTGAAGCCCTGCGCCTGGTACTTCGCTGCCTGACCGGCAGCAGTCGCCTCGGCAGGTCAGGCGCAGTAGAAGATGATTTCCTTGTTTTTCGGCAGGGAGGAAAGCCGGGACTGGAAAGTCGAGAACGGGATGGACCCTTCGAGGT
>JBKPCB010000042.1:0-38110 GCA_046727155.1 Candidatus Methylomirabilota bacterium
GACCGCGGTCACGACCTTTGCGATGCCGCGCACCTGGCTCGTGAGGTTGGCGGCCATGAAGTTGACGTTCTCGGTGAGGTCGCGCCAGGTGCCGGAGACGCCCTCGACCTGCGCCTGGCCGCCGAGCTTGCCCTCGGTGCCCACCTCGCGCGCCACGCGCGTGACCTCGGCGGCGAAAGAGCCGAGCTGATCGACCATGGTATTGACGGTGTTCTTGAGCTCGAGGATCTCGCCCTTGACGTCGACGGTGATCTTCTTGGAGAGGTCGCCGCGGGCGACGGCCGTCGTGACCTCGGCGATATTGCGGACCTGGCTGGTGAGGTTGCTGGCCATGAAGTTGACGCTGTCGGTGAGGTCCTTCCAGGTGCCCGCGACGCCCTTGACGTCGGCCTGGCCGCCGAGCTTGCCCTCGGTGCCGACCTCCCGGGCCACGCGGGTGACCTCGGCGGCGAAGGACCGGAGCTGGTCGACCATGGTGTTGATGGTGTTCTTGAGCTCGAGGATCTCGCCGCGGACGTCCACGGTGATCTTGCGCGAGAGGTCGCCGTTGGCCACGGCGGTGGTCACCTCCGCGATGTTCCGCACCTGGCCGGTGAGGTTACCGGCCATGAAGTTGACGTTCTCGGTGAGGTCGCGCCAGGTGCCGGAGACGCCCTCGACCTGCGCCTGGCCGCCGAGCTTGCCCTCGGTGCCGACCTCCCGGGCTACGCGCGTGACCTCAGCGGCGAAGGAGCTGAGCTGATCCACCATGGTGTTGATGGTGTTCTTGAGCTCGAGGATCTCGCCCTTGACGTCGACGGTGATCTTCTTGGAGAGGTCGCCGCGGGCGACGGCCGTCGTGACTTCGGCGATATTGCGGACCTGGCTGGTGAGGTTGCTGGCCATGAAGTTGACGCTGTCGGTGAGGTCCTTCCAGGTGCCGGCGACCCCGCGCACCTGCGCCTGGCCGCCCAGCTTGCCGTCGGTGCCGACCTCGCGCGCCACGCGCGTGACCTCGGCGGCGAAGGAGCTGAGCTGATCGACCATGGTGTTGACGGTGTTCTTGAGCTCGAGGATCTCGCCCTTGACGTCGACGGTGATCTTTTTGGAGAGGTCGCCGCGGGCGACGGCCGTCGTGACCTCGGCGATATTGCGGACCTGGCTGGTGAGGTTGCCGGCCATCGAGTTGACGCTGTCCGTGAGATCCTTCCACGTTCCGGCGACATCCTTGACGTCGGCCTGCCCGCCGAGCTTGCCCTCGGTGCCGACCTCCCGGGCCACGCGCGTCACCTCGGAGGCGAAGGAGCTGAGCTGATCCACCATGCTGTTCACGATCATCGCCGTGCGGAGGAACTCCCCTTCGAGGGGGCGTCCGTTCGTCTCGAGCACCATCGATTGGGAGAGGTCCCCCTTCGCCACGGCGCCGATCACGCGCGACGTCTCATGCGTCGGGTAGACGAGGTCATCGATGAGCGAGTTCACCGAGGCGATGCTCTCCGCCCAGCAGCCGGTCATGCCGGAGGCCGCGGCCCGCTGGGTGATCTGCCCCTGCTTGCCCACGACCCGGCTCAGCCGCTCCAGCTCCGAGGCCATCCGCTCGTTCATCTCGGCCAGGTCGTTGACGGTGTCGGCAACCTTCCCCGCCATCCCGATCCAGTTCAGCGGGAGCCGGACCGAGAAGTCGCCCTTTTTCAGGGCCTGCAGGGCCCCGAGCAGAGCGGCGGAGTCGATCTCCTCGACCTGGGATGCCGGAAGGGTTGCCATGTCCTAATCCTCCTCAGGG
This sequence comes from Candidatus Methylomirabilota bacterium, assembly GCA_046727155.1. Lineage (GTDB taxonomy): Bacteria > Methylomirabilota > Methylomirabilia > Rokubacteriales > CSP1-6 > DASSSH01. The sequence goes on from JBKPCB010000042.1 coordinate 1,763, forward strand.
CGTGAGTGGAAGTCTCGCGAGTCGCCGCGGGTCTTCAGCGGTGAGGGCAGGGGTCGTTTGCCGTCGATGGCTCGCCATCCCAAAATCGGGAGTAAATGGACGGCAAGAGACATGCCACCGGGGAGGCTGGAGGACCTGGCTGGACGGTTGGGCCCAGCCCTTGAACTTTCAAAGGGTTGCGGAGGGTGACCGGAGGCGTTAGCTGGATCCGGCCGAGGGTCGGGTACCTTCTACTCCGTAATCGATTCTCGGTATGGGAAGAATTTGGCCTACCGTCCCCCCGAGGGCCAGCCCCGAGGGTGGCAGTTGGGCCTGTCCGGACGGTATCATTGACCATGGGCAGGCGGTCCGCTCCCGCTCGTCCGGCCGATGCCCTGGCCCAGGCGGTCGACCACCTGGCGAGGGGCGCCTGGCAGCGCGCCCATGAGATCGTCCAGCAAGAGGAATCCTCCCTCGCCGCATGGCTCCACGGCATCGTCCACACCCTCGAGGGGGACCTCGAGAATGCGCGGTACTGGTACCGGCGGGCCGGCCGCTCTTTTGCGGGCAAGGACGCGGTCCAGGACGAGATCGCGGCCGCTCGACGGGCGCTGCGGGCGGGCCCGGCGCGCGGGAAGACGTGAACCCCCACACGGGAGGAGCTTCCGGTGACGCTCACACGGCGTAGAATTCTCCTGCTGCTCTCGGCGCTCGCTCAGGTCTCGGTCTCGATGTTCGGCGCATCGGCGCCCCGCGCGGCGGCCGGCCAGGGCGACCGCGCGTCCTCTCCCGCCGCGGATCCCAGGGGCCGAGCGATCACCCAGCGCTACGTGATCGTCAATGCGGATGATTTCGGCGAGAATGCCGCCATCAATCGGGGGATCATCGAGGCGCACGAGCGCGGGATCGTCACGAGTGCCAGCCTCCTGCTCGACGAGCCCGGGACCGACGGGGCCGTGGCGCTCGCGCGCCAGCATCCAAGCCTGAGCCTCGGCCTGCACGTCAACCTCGATCGGCTCGGTCGCGGGTTGATCGGCCAGGAGCGACTGACCGTGCTCGCTCGCGAGATCGAGCGCCAGTTCAATGCGTTCACGGCGCTGACCGGGAGCCACCCGACGCATATCGATTCTCACCATCACGTGCACCGCCAGCTGAACGTCGGACGCCTCTTCCTCCGGCTCACCCAGCGGTATGGAATCCCGCTGCGGGGATTCTCCGACGCGATCTTCATGGGGGCCTTCTACGGGCAGTGGGATTTCGGGAAGATTGATCGCAGCCACATCGGCGTCGACTACTTGATCACCCTGCTCGGCAAGGTTGCGCCGGGCTTCACCGAGATCGCCTGCCACCCTGGCTACCCCGATCCCACCTCGGACGCCGGCTATAACCTGGAGCGCGAGGTGGAGCTTCGGGCGCTCACCGATCCTCGCGCGAAGGCAGCGCTCGGAACACTCGACATCAGGTTGGTGAGCTACCGCGACTATCGGGCGGTCACCGGCCTGACGCCCACCCGCGCCGGCGCCGAGCCGGACTGCCAAGCCAGAATCGCTCGCTGAGCGATTCCTCAGCGCGTCCTTACAGCCCGGCCTCCCGGCAGAGCTCCGCCAGCACTTGATCCGATCCGAAGTAGCCGACCGCAATGTCGCGCGCCGCCCGGCAGTGGTCGGCGTAGTCCCGGTTGATCTCCTCGATGGCGGCCGCCGCCTCCTCGGGTGTGGAGAAGGCAAAGAGCCCGCGACCGGTGGGCACGAACTTGCTGAACCCGGTTTCCTGGGTGACCACCGGCTTCCCGGCGGCGAGGTAACAGGCGCTGCGGTCGCTGAACCATCCGCTGCAGGTGCGGACCACCAGGTCCTTGGCCACCGTGAATTCGCCCCGCGAGGCGTAGATGTGCTCCTGGTAGGCGACGGTGTCTCGGGATCTCTCGAAGGCGTCCGCCAGCCGCCAGCCCTTCTCGCTCAGCAGCCGCGACGTCTCCGGGTCGAGGTACTCGAGCGCCAGCTCGAGCGGCTGGAATGTGAGCCAGGGCAGGTCCGCGAAGCGCAGGAAGTTGACGTGCTTGGACCAGTAATAGGTCGTCCCGCCGAAACGGATGTCCTTGCTGACATTCTCCCACGTGCCGATCGTCGTGAAGCGCTCCGCCGCCGAATCGACGCGGGCTTCCCAGAGATCAAGCACCACGGGCGGCCGCGTCGGCCGCCAGTCGAAGACCTGCAGGGGAACGGGGCAGTCCGGGTGGCCCAGGTTCTCGCCGTAGGTGAAATGGTGGGTGTGGGCGGCGAGGATGTCCAGCGAGCGCGCGTTCTTCTCGGCGACGAGGATCTGGTCGTGGACGGGATCGGTCTGCACATAGATGCGGATCGGGCAGCGCAGGTGCTCCTCCCGCAACTGGCTCGCGCCGCAGACATTGACCAGCGCGTCGGCCTCGCGGTAGAGCCGGTCGACTCTTTCGCGGGGCAGGCCGTAGCAGCGGTCGTGAACGATGTCCCGGTAGGCCCAGCGGTCGCCGAGGCCGAATCGGTCCATCGTCCGGCCGAGGAACTCGACGCCGTAGCCGCAGTCCTCGACCACGCTTTTGATCCGGGGATCATAGGGCGGCGAGGCCGAGTCTTCGACGTAGTAGACGTCGTGGCCCAGGCGTGCCAGACCGACGACGTAGTGGATCGCCTGCCACCCGATGCCGCCCAGCGGGTACTGCCCCGCCAGGTGGAGGACCAGGATCCGGCTATGGGATGGCACGCGTGCTCTCCTCCGAGAGGCCCCCCTGCAGCCGGTAGAGCGTGGCGAAGAGGCCGCCGCGCTCGATGAGGGACTCGAAGCTGCCCTGCTCCACGATCTGGCCCTCGCGCAGAACCACGATCAGGTCCGCTTTGCGGATCGTGGACAGCCGGTGGGCGATGATGAACGTGGTCCGCCCCGCCGTGAGCTGCTCGAGCCCTTGCATGATGAGGAACTCTGTTTCAGAGTCCACCGACGAGGTGGGCTCGTCGAGGATCAGGATGGGCGAGTCGCGAAGGATGGCGCGCGCGATGGTCAGCCGCTGTTTCTCGCCCTCGGAGAGCGTGACGCCCTGCTCGCCCACCAGCGTGTCGTAGCCGGCGGGGAGCCGCCCGATCGCGTCGTCGATGCGGGCCAGCCGCGCCGCGGCCACGATCTCGTCGGGCCGGGCCCCGGGCCGCCCGAACGCGATATTGTCCCGGAGGGTCGTGGGGAAGACGAGCGGCGGCTGGAGCACCATGGCGATTTGCCGGCGGAGCGCGGCGAGGCGGTAGTTCCGCACGTCGACGCCGTCCACGCGAACGCGGCCCGCCGTGGCGTCGTAGAAGCGCGGGAGGAGGCTCAGCAGCGTGGACTTGCCGGCGCCCGTCGGGCCCACGACGGCCACCTTCTGGCCCGGCCGAACGCGCAGGGTCACGCCCCGCAGCACGGGATGGCCGCGCATGTACTCGAACGAGACGTCCTCCCACACGACCTCGCCCCGCGCCCCCTTCGCCGGAAAATCCTGATGGCCGTCCGGCAGGTCCCGCTCGATGTCCAGCACGTCGAATACGCGCTGCACGCCGGCCTTGGAGCCCTGGGCCAGCCCGTAGGTCTGGAACATGCTGTTGATCGGCCCGTAGAGCGAGGCCAGGTAGGAGACGAAGACCACCAGTGAGCCCACGCTCAGCGTGCCGTCGAGGACATGGCGCGCGCCCACCCATACCACCGCGGCGGTGCCGAGGGCGATCACGACGTTCACCACGCTCGAATAGAGGGTTTGCAGCGTGTAGAGCCGCAGTCCCGCGGCAAGGCTCTGCCGGCTGGCCGCCATGAAGCGCTGGTGCTCGTCGGCCTCGCGCGTGAAGGCCTGGATCAGGCGGATGGTGGACATGGACTGCTGGACGACGGCGTACACCTCGCTTTCGCGCTCACGCGCGTGTCCCGCCACCCGGGTGACCCGGTTGGTGAGCCCCGCGATGGCCACGAGCAGCGGCGGGCATACGGCGAGGGCGAGCAGGGTCAGCGCCCAGTCCAGCCGCAGCATGATCAGCCCCATGCCCGTGAGCAGCGTCAGCGCTGTCACGGCGGGGAAGAGACAGTTCATGGTGAGGCTCTGGAGCGCCATGGTGTCGGCCGTGACGCGGTAGAGCAGATCGCCCACTTGAGCGCGGCTGTGGAAGGCGAGGGAGAGCCGATGGAGGTGGCCGTAGAGGTCGCTGCGCAGATCGCTCACCATCCGCTGGCCGATGCCGATCGTGGTGTAGTTGCTCAGGACACTGAGCGCGCCGAGCAGCACGTACAGGAGCACGAGCATCCCGCACGCCGCGAGCAGCAGCGCCGAGGGAGACCATCCGGCCGGCCATCCCCACGGCACCGGCTGGCCGCCCAGCACCGAATCGATGATGATCTTGAGCGGCCAGGGCTTGAGCAGCTCGCAGGCGCTGATCAGGAGCACCTGGAGGAAGGCCCAGAGGAGCGTCAGCCCGTGCGGGCGGAGATAGGCCAGAACGCGGACGGTGAACCCGCTCACTTCCCCTGCGCCTCGCGAGCCCGCAGCGGCGGCGCGTAGTGCAGCTTGGCCTGCCGTCCCACGGCCGTGAGGGCGCGGTGGAGCGTCCGGCCAAGATTCAATCCTTCGCGTGCGAACGCCGTCGCGCCGATCGCGGCCGCGCCGAGGCTGGCCGCGACCAGGGGCGGCGAGCCGAGCGCCACCCCGAGGGCGCCGCCGAGCAGAGTTCCAGCCGCGCCAAGCCGGGTGAGCGGCGAGCCCCGCAGCGCGCACTTGACGCGCAGGACCCGACGGCCCGCGCCGTGATACTCGGTGGCGACCTTGACTCGCGCCCGCGACCAGAGTCCGCCGTACACCTCGAGATCCCACTCGCTCCAGCCCTGATCGACGCGGACGAAGTATTTGCGCGCCGCGACGGCCGCCTGAAGTCCCTGCAGCACCGATTCCTTCTCGAGGCCGGTCTCGGTCCAGAAGGCGACGGACAGCGTCTGCTGCCACCACGACACCGGCAGCCTCCGGTCGGGCCGGTCCCGCTCGACGGGCTCGGCGGCCGACACGCCGCGCGCCAGCCAGCGATAGCGCTCGAGGCAGCGGAGCAGCGGGCCCAGATAGGTGAGCAGCGCGATCAGCAGGCGGCCGCGGAGATTGTCCGCCCGCGCGTCCACGGGCGCGCGCAGCGCCGCGGCGAGGCAGCAGACCCAGGTCAGCAGCAACGGGGCCGCCCCCAGCCAGGCCCAGCCGCCCCGACCGAAGGCGTAGAGCATGAGCGCGGCGGCCACCACGCTCCATTCGAGCGTGAACGGCAGGTACGAGAGGAAGCTCGACGGCGGCTGGTACAGGGTCTGGAACAGGCCGCGGCCGAAGACGCCGCCATAGATCACCGGGCGCCGCAGCGAGAACAGCGACGTGAAGAGCGAGTAGATGCCGCCGTAGATCCGGCCGCGCCAGCGCGAGTACCCGAGCGCGTTGAAGCGCTGGGGATGCCGGAAGTAGAGTAGGCCCTCGGCCTTGCCGTAGCCCCGCTGCTGCCCGACATAGGCTTTTACCGTATTGCGCCGGAAGTGCCAGACCATGGCCGCGGGACTGAAGCCGATGCGGTAGCCGCGCTCCTGGAGCCGCCAGCAGAGATCCACGTCGTCGCCGGCGGCGCGATAGATGGGATCGAACCCGCCGATCTCCTCGAGCACCTCGCGGCGGAACGCCATGTTGCAGCCCGGGATGTGCTCGGCCTCTTCGTCATTCAAGAGCACGTGCAGCGGTCCCCCAGGTGAGGCGGCCACGCAGGTGGCGACGAGCGAATCTTCCGGCGGCGGCAGGTTGGGGCCGCCGACGGCCGGCTGGCCCGAGGAGAGGAAGGTGGCGACCAGGTAATGCAGCCAGTCCGGATCCACGACGCAGTCCGAATCGGTGAAGGCGATGATCTCGCCCCTGGAGGCGGCGATGCCGACGTTCCGGGCGGCGCTCAGGCCCTTGTTCTCCTGGTGAACGACGTGCACGCCCTCGTACTGATCGGCGATCCAGCCCGTTCGATCGGTCGAGCCGTCGTCGATCACTACGACCTCATAGGCGGGATACCGGAGCTGCTGGAGCGAATCGAGGCAGGCCGCCATGGTGCTCTCGGCATTGTACGCGCACACCACGACGGACACTTTCGGGTACTCGGACAGGGCGGGCAGCCCATTGACGCCGTACCAGCGCTGCACGGCCCTGAAGGCCGGTTTCTTGCGGCGCTCCCGGTCCACCAGGCCGAAGCCCCAATCCCGAATCTCCTGCCCACCCCTGAACCACTCGTCGGTGAACGCGAAAACGAACGTGCCTGCCGCGCCCATCTCGAGCGCCGCGCGGACCTGCCACGACAAGGTCGCGGCCTGCTCCGGCTCGCCCTCGTGCAGCGAGTCCATGCCGAACTCCGTGAGGACGAGCGGCCGGTCGCCGGCCAGCGTGTGCAGGCGGTAGAGATATCGGCGGAGGTCGGCCTCGCGATGCAGGTAGACGTTGAAGGCGAGAAAGTCGGTGAAGTCGGTCTCGAGGTATTCGGTGGACGGAAAGTTGGCGTAGCCGACGAGCGACTCGGGATCGATCTGCCTGACCACGCCAACCAGGTCCCGGAGAAAGGCTGAGATCCGTGTCGCGCCGTGCCAGCGGACGATGTCCGTCGGGATCTCGTTGCCCACGAGATACGCGGCGACGGCCGGGTGCTCGCTGCACGCCGCCACGGCTTCCGCGACCGAGCCGCGGATACTCTTCGCCAGCTCCCGCGAGTCGAGGAAGCAGACGTGCTCCGCCCACGGGATCCCGACCAAGACGCGCAGACCTCGATCCGCGGCCGAATCGAGCATCCAGCGGGGCGGGACATCGAAGGTTCGGAGGGTGTTCGCGCCGAGCTCGCCAATGAGCGCCAGGTCCCGCTCGACGCTCGCCCGCTCCGGGAAGGGCGCGCCCGAGCCATTCGGACCGAACGGCCCGTAGGTAATTCCCTTCAACAGGACCTTATCGCCGCCGGAGAAGAAGAACTTGCCTCGCGCTTCGAGCTTCAAGCTCTCCCCGGGCTGAGGGCGCAGCCCGGCAGAGGTCGGGACGGCTATCGATCGAGGCTGCACCCCTTCGGCTCTCCTTGGCCAAGCCCGAACTGCGAGGATCGGTCATCCACTGAACACGCGTCCGAGTCGCTGGCGAACTCGCCCGCGCTGGAGAGGCAACTGGCGTGCCAGACTCTGCTCGCCCCTCGGCGGAAGCCAAACCCCCGACTTTCGGGGCGCTAAGACGCGGACGATGGCCCTCCCGGCAGACTGGAGTCGGCCGCCACGCGTCGGGCAATAGAGTTTTTACATGCCGAGGCGGCAAAAGTTACCAGGGATTGGGGCCACCGCCCGGGGCCGGAGCATGCCTTGACACCTCGAAATGCCGCGTGCTATCTGGGCGCTATGCCTGAGGCCGTTCTGCTGCGCACCGAGCGGCTGACGCGCTCCTTCGGAAGTCTCGCGGCTGTCAGCGGAGTGGATGTGGTCGTGCGCCAGGGCGAGCTGCGCTCGATCATCGGGCCGAACGGCGCCGGCAAGACCACGCTGTTCCGCCTGGTGTCGGGGGAGATCCGGCCCTCCTCGGGGCGCGTGTGGTTCCGCGACCGTGACATCACCGGCCTGCCGCAGCACCGCGTCTCGCGGCTCGGGATCGCCAAGTCGTACCAGCTCACGAACATCTTTCCCCATCTGACCGTGCTCGAGAATGTGCGCGTAGCAGTGCAGGGCCACGCGCGCTCCTTCAACTTCTGGTCCCGCGCCGACCGGCTCACCGAGACCCGCGCACGCGCGCTGGCGATTCTGGAGTCGGTCGGGGTGGCGGCCAAAGCCGGCCGGCCGGCGGCGCACCTCTCCCACGGCGAGAAGCGGCATCTCGAGATCGGCATCGCGCTCGCATCCGATCCGGCACTGCTGCTGCTCGACGAGCCGACGGCGGGAATGAGCCCGGAAGAAACCGACGAGACCATGGTGCTCATCCGGGAGCTGGCAGCCGGGCGCACCGTGGTCCTGGTCGAGCACAAGATGAAGCTCGTGATGAAGATCTCCGACCGCATCACCGTGCTCCACCAGGGACAGGTCCTCGCCGAGGGGACGCCGGAGGAGATCCGGAGCAACGCGTCGGTCCAGCGCACCTACCTGGGCGGCGCGCGATGATGCTCCTGTCGGTGGAAGACATCCACACCTATTACGGCGAAGCGCACATCCTGCAGGGCGTGTCGATCCGGGTGGGTGAGGGCGAGGTGGTGACCCTCATCGGGCGGAACGGCGCCGGAAAGACTACGACGTTGCTCTCCATCATGGGGATCGCGCGGGCGCGACGCGGCGCCGTGCGCCTCGCCGGCGAGGAGATCACACGGCTTCAGACCCACGAGATCGTCCGGCGCGGAATCGGGTGGGTGCCCGAAGAGCGGCGGGTGCTGCCGAATCTGACCGTCTTGGAGAACCTTCGACTCGGGATGCTGGGTGGGGAGCGGGACAACGCGGGCGCCGCGCGCCTGGACGAGGTCTTCGAGTTCTTCCCGCGACTCCGGGAGCGCATCGCGCAAGAGGGGCGCTCGCTGTCCGGCGGTGAGCAGCAGATGCTCGCCATCGCCCGCGGCCTGGTCGCGCGGCCACGGCTCATGCTCGTCGACGAGCCTACCGAGGGGCTGGCGCCGCTGCTGGTCGAGGATCTGACCGGGATCCTTCGCGAGATCAACCGGCGCGGCACCACGATCCTGCTGGTGGAGCAGACGCTCGAGGTTGCGCTGGCGCTGTCGCACCGTCTCTACGTGATGGATCAGGGCCGGATCCAGTTCGAAGGGACGCCGCACGAGCTCCAGAACGATCCGACCATCCAGCAGCGATTCCTCAGCGTTTGACGATGGCGCGACACGCGGTGCCGTCGGGCTGGAAGACCGGGATGGTCGAAGTCGGGCGCCGCGTCTTTGCCTACGTCCAGGCGACGGGCGAGACCGGGATCTCCAACTCCGGGCTCATCGTGGGGCACGAGGCCGCGGTGGCGGTGGACGCGCTGATGGTGCCGTCCATGACGCGGAAGCTCGTGACGGCGATCCGGAAGACGACGCGCAAGCCTGTCGGCCGTCTCATCAACACCCACCATCATCTCGATCACACGGGCGGCAACCGCTTCTTCCGCGGAGCCACCATCATCGCCACCGAGAAGTGCCGCGAAGCGCTGGTCCCCGGCTTCCCGCCGGTTCCGCTGCTCCAGCGGTTCATGCCCCGCTTCGCCAAGGAATTCCCGCTCCTCAAGGTGGCGTTGCCCACCGTGACCTTCGGAGACCGGATGGTGCTCCGCGACGGCGACCACGAGATCCATCTCTGGCATCCCGGCGCGCCCGCGCATACGGCCGGGGACGCCGCGGTGTTCCTGCCCAAAGAGCGCGTGCTCTTTGCCGGTGATATCGCCTTCCACTACGTCACGCCGCTGGCGTTCCAGGGACATATCGGCAACTGGATCAGGGCCGCCGACCGCCTCCTGACTTACGAGGCCGACGTGATCGTGCCCGGCCATGGCCCCATCGGGACCAAGGCCGACCTCATGCGGATGCGCCAGTACCTGGCGCTGGTCCGGCGCGAGGCCAAGAAGCGCTTCGACGCGGGCATGCCCGAAGAGGAGGCGGCGCGCGACATCAAGCTCGGTGTCTACGCCTCCTGGCGCGAGCCCGAGCGCATCCTGCCCAACGTGATGCGCTGCTACCAGGAGTTCCGCGACGAGACCCACCTCGCCATGGATCTCACGAAGATGCTCGACGGCATGGAGCGGCTCCGCGGAGCGCCGAGCGGTCACGCCTGCGTCTGACGAACGACTGGACGTCGGATCACATCACACCAACGCACCGAGGAGGGAGACCGTGGCCGAGACCGAAGCCTATCGGAAGGGCCAGGAGCTGCGACGGCGGCTGCTGGGCGACGCCTACGTCGACCGGGTGAATCGCGCCACCTACGGCGACCCGATCATGCGCCAGTTCATCGACGTCGTCACCGAGACGGTGTTCGGCTCGCTCTGGACGCGGCCAGGGCTGGACCTCAAGACGCGCACCCTCGTGACACTCGTCTCGGACGCGGCCACCGGCCGTGAGGCCGAGCTCGCCATCCACCTCCGCATGGCGCTCCGTCAGGGCTGGACGGAGGCGGAGCTGACCGAGGCGCTGCTGCACCTCGTAGGCTATGTGGGCGCGCCGCTGGCGCGAGACGCGCTCCTCGCCGCGCGCGCCGTCTTCGCCGAAGTCCGGCAAGAAGCGGCGAGCTAGTTCCCGGGCGATTCAGGGGGCGCGGCCGGGGCCGCTCTCCCCGGAACCGTAGCTTCTGCGCATCGCTGTGGCCGGGGACCGCGTTCTCGTGGCCCGTGAGGAGTGGGCGCAGGAGGTCGCAACGCAGCGTGTTCCGGGAGAGCGGCCCCGGCCGCGCCCTCCACTTGGCTGAGAGCGGTCACGGCTCAGCTCATCCCGGCGACGGGCTTGCGCGTCCTGGTGACGCAGCGGCAGGTGCCGATCTGGTGCAGCTCGATCATGTTCCCGAAGGGGTCGTGCATGAAGATCTGCTGCGACTCGGGCCCGACCACGCCGCGCGAGACCCAGAAGCTCACGCCCAGGCGCTCGAGCTCCTTCTTCGCTTCCTGGATGTCGGGAACGGCGAGCGCGACATGGGGGTGCGAGGGATCCTTGCCCGGCCCCTCGGCGAACTTCGACTGCCCGTCGACGCCCATGAGATGGATCTGGGCGGTCCCGCCCACGTCCATCCAGTAGCCGTCGATGGTCGGGATATGCGGCCGGCCCGGGTCCGGATCGAGCCCGAGCACGTCGTGATAGAAGGCAAGGGCTGTCTTGACCCCGGACTCGGACGGCCCGACGCGGATGCCGTGATGGTGGAGCTCAAGCACTTTGACGGCCATACAATCCTCCTAACAGCGTGCCCCAGATGCCCCGGGGGAGAAAAAGGACGAAGGCCGAGAAGATCGCGCCGATCACGAGCGGCCAGGACTCCGTGAAGATGCTGAGGCGGTCCTCGAGGATGAGAAATGTCGCGGCGCCCACGAACGGGCCGAAGAAGGTGCCCGCGCCTCCCAGCAGCGTCATCATCACCACCTGGCCCGAGGTGGTCCAGTACAGCGACTCGATCGGCACCACGGTGAGTCTGAGCGCGTCCAGCGCCCCGGCCAGTCCGGCGAACATCGCCGAGAAGACGAAAGAGAGCAGCTTGACGCGGCTGATGTCGTAGCCGCAGGCAACCGCGCGGTCGCTGTTCTCGCGAATCGCTTGGAGCACCGCGCCGAAGGGCGAGTCCAGGAGGCGCTTGAGCGCGGCGACGGCCAGGCCCACCAGGACGAAGCAGAAGTAGTAGAAGGCCAGCGAGGCGTCGAGGGAAACGGAGAAGCCCGGGAACCCGAGCGCGAGCTGGGGAATGCCGCGCAGGCCATCGTCGCCGCCCGTCACATCCGCCAGGTGGAAGCCGATGAAGTACAGGAGCTGGGCGAAGGCGAGCGTCAGCATGGCGAAGTAGATCCCCCGCCGTCTCAGGCAGAAGAAGCCGATCACCACTCCGCCAATGCCCGCCAAGAGAAGCCCCGCGCCCAGCCCCAGCCAGAGCGAGCCCACGTGGAGCTTGGCGAGGGCGATGCCGGTGCCGTAGGCGCCCAGGCCGTAGTAGGCCGCGTGGCCGAAGGAGAGAAGCCCCGTATAGCCGTAGAGGAGATTGAAGCCGAGAGCGAAGAGGCCGAAGATCAGCACCTGGGTCGCCAGCGCCTTGTACGGCAGGAGGAAGGGAAAGACGGCGAAGAAAACGAAGAACGCGAGCACCGGATGAGCGGCAATCCAAGTCATCGCTCGCGCGAGGGCCGGGTGGCGGATCATTCCAGCAGTCCCGCCTCTCCGAACAGCCCGCTCGGCCGCACGAGCAGCACCACCGCCATCACCACGAAGATCATGATCTCGGCGAGCTTGGGCGCGAAGAAGGTGGTGAGGCCCACCACCTGTCCCATCAGGATGCCGGCCACGACGGCGCCGACGAGGCTGCCCATGCCACCCACGACTACCACGACGAAGGACTCGATCACCATGGTCACGCCCATCTCGGCATAGACCCCGCGCATGGGACCGGCCAGGATGCCCGCGAGGCCGGCCAGCGCCGCGCCGATGCCGAAGACGAGGAGCCAAATACGGGAGAGGTCGATGCCGAGGGCGCGGACCATGAGCGGATCGCGCGAGCCGGCGCGGATGATGAGGCCCACGTTGGTGCGCGTGAGGAACACCCACAAGGCCATGAGGACGGCGAGCGTCACGACGATGACGAAGAGGCGGTAGACGGGAAACATGGTGAAGCCCAGGTTGACGGGGCCCGCCAGGGCCCGCGGCGGATCCAAGGTGAGCCCGATCTTTCCCCAGTACAGGCGCGCGCCCTCGATCATGATGAGGGAGAGGCCGAAGGTCAGGAGCAGGGGATCGTCCGGCGAGCGGCCGTAGAGCCTGCGGATGAGGAAGCGCTCGATGAGGAGCCCGAGCATGCCCACCAGGAGCGGCGCCAGGACCAGCGCGAGCCAGAAGTTCTTGGTGAGCCCCAGCAGGGTGAAGCCGACGAAGGCGCCCAGCATGTACAGCGAGCCGTGGGCGAAGTTCACCACGGTCATCAGCCCGAAGATGAGCGACAGTCCGATCGCCAGCAGCACGAAGATCATCCCGAGCACCAGGCCCGTGAAGACTTGTGCTGCCAGCACGGACAGCGAGATGTCGATCACGACCTCAAGCGAGGCCCTTCTCGGCGCATGTCCGGTCCAGCTCTTCGCTGGCCGTCACCTTGGAGACGACCTCGACGATCCCCCACTCGCCTTTGGCCTTCTCGCGTCCCTTGACGATCCAGAGGTCCTGGAAGGATTTGTTGTCGCAGGCGCGCCACCACTGCTTGCCCTTGTAATGGTCGTAGACCGGGCTCTTGCGCAGCGCCGCGGCGACCTTCTCCGAATCGGTGGACTTGCTGAGCTCGCAGCCGCGGGCGACTTCCATGACGCCGCTGTAGGCGTAGCAGCCATAATCGCCCGGCGGCGTATTGAACTTCTTCTGGAAGGCCTCGACGTAGCGCTTCACCTGCGGGATCGTGTCCTGCAGCTCCCAGTAGAAATTTGTGCCGCCGTAGATGTCGGCGTAGAGCTCGGTGCCGCCCTCCTTGAGCTGGGGCAGCCAGTGCAGCGGCTGGGCGATGCGCATTTCCTTCTTCATGCCGTAGCTCACCGCCTGCTTGAGGAAGGAAATGTTGTCAGCCCCCGGCGTGACCGTAACGAGCACCTCGGGCTTGGCCGCCTGGATCTTGGGCAGGTGGGCCGTGAACTCGGCGCTGCCTAGCGGGTAAGGCGTGGAACCCAGCACCGTGCCGCCCTTCTTCTTCAGGACGTCCTGCAGAACGGCGTTGTTCTGCTTGCCCCAGGCATAGTCGGCATAGATGATCCACCACTTCTTACCGAGGTTATCCGCGATCCACCCCCCGACGGCGCGCGAGGTGATGGTCGGGTTCAGCGCCTCGTGGAAGGTGAGCGGGCTCGTGTCGGGCTTGGCGCTGATCTCGTCCGACTGGCTCACGGAGATGAACAGGATCTTGGATTTCTTGGTCTGCTCATTGATGGCCATCTGGACGTGGGCGGCCAGGCCGCCGACGATGAACTGCACCTTCTCGTTCTCGATCAGCTCCTTGGTGCGCTGGGCGCCGATGGCGGGCTTGAGCTGATCATCCCGGAAGAGCACATCCACCTTTCGGCCGAGGATGCCGTTCTTGGCGTTCAGCTCGTCGGCTGCGAGCTGGGCGCCCTTCTGCTGGTCGGCCGCCAGCGCGCCGAAGGGCCCGATAAGTGGCAGCGGGAAGCCGATGCGGATGGGATCTTTGCCCTGGCCGCGCAGGACGGCGGGGAATGCGAGGACCGCCGCGCCGGCGGTGGTGGTGGCGAGGAATGAGCGCCGATCCATAGTGACCTCCTCTTCTTCGAGGTGACGGGGATGGCTGGTGGTGGGCGATATCATAGGAGCGCCCTTTTGGCGTGTCAATCGTGCTAAGATTCGCGCGCTCGCGGAGGAGTCTCAGCGTCACGCGATGGCTACCCGTCATGTCGGCTCGCCCCAGAAGCGGCTGGACGATCCCCGGCTCCTGACTGGGCGCGGGAAGTACGTGGACGATCTCGTGCTCCCGCGCATGGCGCACGTAGCCGTCGTCCGGAGTCCCCACGCCCACGCCCGGATCACGTCACTCGATCTCGAGGCCGCCCGGGCGGCTCCCGGCGTCGTCGCGGTGATGAACGGCGCGGAGGCGGCGAGGCTCTGTCAGCCGTATCGCGGCGTGCTCCTCCACTACAAGGGCATGAAGACGGGGGCCATGCTCCCTCTCGCCTTGGATCGCGTGCGCTACGTCGGCGAGCCGGTGGTGGCCGTCGCGGCCGCGACGCGGGCCCAGGCCGAGGACGCGGTCCTTCGCGTGGCCGTCGGGTACGAGCGGCTCGCCGCCGCGCTCACCCCCGAGCAGGCCGTCACGCCCGGCGCCGAGCCCATCCATCCCGAGCTCGGCGACAATATCATCTACGAGACGCGGCTCATGGCCGGTGACGCCGCGGCGGCCTTCGCGGCCGCGCCGCGCGTGTACCGGCGCACGTTCACGACGGGCCGGCATACGGGAGTGCCGATAGAGCCGCGCGGACTCGTCGCCGACTTCGATCCCTCGACGCACGCCCTCACCGTCTGGATCTCGACCCAGGTCCCCCACATGATGCAGGCCGTGCTCGCCGAGCTCTTCGGCCTGCCCGAGCAGCGGGTGCGCGTGATCGCGCCGGACGTCGGCGGAAGCTTCGGGATCAAGATACACGTCTATCAGGACGACATGGCCGCCTGCGCGCTGGCCTTGGTACTGGGACGGCCGGTGAAGTGGGTCGCCGGGCGCCACGAGTCATTTCTCTCCGACATCCATGCGCGCGACCAGCGGATCGAGATCGAGGTGGCGGCGAGCGCGGAGGGCGAGCTCCTGGCGATGCGCGCCGGCATCGTCGCTCCCGTCGGGCCCTATTCGGCCTATCCCCGGTCGAGCGTGGTGGAAGGCGGCCAGGTGCTGCGCCTTCTGCCCGGCCCCTATCGGCTGCGGCATTACGACGCCTCACTCCGCGTGGTGGCGCAAAACAAGGGCATCACCTCGCAGTACCGTGCGGTGGGCCATCCGATCGCGACAGCGGTGACCGAGAGCATGCTGGACACGATCGCGCGCGACCTCGATATCGACCCCGCCGAGATCCGCCGGCGCAATCTGGTCCGCGCGGGTGAGTTCCCGTACACCTCGGCCACCGGCAATGTCTACGACAGCGGCGCCTACCACGCCGCGCTCGAGCGCCTGCTCGATGTCTCGGACTACGCGGCGCTCAGGGCGAAGCAGAAGGCCGCCCGGGAGGCCGGCCGGTGCGTGGGCATCGGGCTCTCGTGCTTCATCGAGCTGACGGGCCCGGGCGCCCAGTTCTACGGCGTGGGCGGAGCGCCGATCTCCGGGCAGGAGGGCACGACGCTCCGGCTCGAGCCCTCGGGCGCGGTGACCGCTCTCGTGGGCGTGACCAATCAGGGACAGGGGACGCCGACCGCGCTGGCCCAGATCATCGCCGACGAGCTCGGCGCGCCGTTCGAAAGCGTGTCGGTGCTCTCGGGGGACACGGCCATGGTCCCGTACGGCGGCGGCACCTGGGCGAGCCGCGGCATGCCCATCGGCGGCGGCGCCACGCTGCTCGCGGCCCGCTCGCTGGCCGAGAAGATCAAGCGGCTGGCGGCGGCGCTGCTCGAGGCCTCGCCGGATGATATCGAGCTGGGAGACGCGCGGGCGGCCGTCCGGGGCAGTCCCGATCGGAATCTCAGCTTCAGCGAGCTGGCCCGGACGGTGCACTTCCGCTCCAATGAGCTCAAAGGCCTGGAGCCGAGCCTCGAGGCCACGGCGCACTTCGCCAATTCCGTTCCGTGGACCTTCACCAATGGCGCCCACCTCGCCATGGTCGAGGTCGATGTGGAGACGGGCGCGGTGCGCGTGCTCAAGTACGTGGCGGTGGACGACTGTGGGCGCATCGTCAACCCGGCGCTGGTCGAGGGGCAGATCTCGGGCGGGATCGCGCAGGGCATCGGCGGCGCCCTCGGCGAGCGCTGCGTCTACGACGAGGCCGGGCAACTCCTCACCGCCAGCCTCATGGAGTACCCGATTCCCACGGCGGCCGATTTGCCCGCGATCGAGATGGCTCATCTCGAAACGCCGGCACCCAGCATCCCCGGGGGGTTCAAGGGGGCGGGGGAGGCGGGGACTACGGGAGCGCCGGCGGCGATGCTGAACGCGGTGAACGACGCGCTCCATCCCCGCGGCGTCATGCTCACCGACCAGCCCCTCACCCCCGAGCGGATCTGGAAGGCCCTGAAGGACTCAGGCGGCCGGTTGGAGTAAGCTTTGGCGAAGCATTTACCACCGGCGCCGGGAGGACCGGCGCCGACCAGGGAGGGTTACCCATGCCCGTCCGGGCCCTGCTCCACTACGCGCTCGAAGTGCCCGACCAGAGTGTCGGCCAGAAGTTCTACCGGGATTTCGGCCTGGTGGACGCCACCGGCCGGGACAACGCGGTTCGCCTCCGCCCCGCTCCCCTCAGCCGGGAGGCCGTGCTGCTCTATCCCGGGCCAAAGAAGCGCCTGCACCATCTCGCGTTCGGCGCGCCGGGCGACGAGTTCGAGGGCGTGAAGGAATCGCTGCGCCGGGCCGGGGCGAAGGAAACCGATCCGCCGCGCGGCGCGCCCGAGGGTGGGATCTGGGTTCGCGATCCCGACGGGCACGCGGTCAATATCCGGCAGGAAGAGCGCGACCTGCCGCCTGCCGACCCGCCGCTGACGCTCAACAGCCCGGGTCACGTGAGCCGGATCGCCGTGCGCGGCTGTCCCGAGGGCCTCGAGGCGCGCCCGCGCCGCCTCGGCCATGCGCTGCTGTTCACGCCGGACGTCGAACGGCAGCTCGATTTCTACACGCGCGCGCTCGGCCTGCGGCTCTCCGACCGCTCGCGGTCCGTGATCGCGTTCCTCCGCTGCTCGACGGACCACCATAACCTGGCATTCCTCGAGTCCAAGGGACCGGGCTTCCACCACGGGTCCTTCGAGGTGGGCAGTGTGGACGAGATTGCCGTCGGCGCCCAGCGGATGCTCGAGGCGGGCTGCGAGCCGGGGTGGGGCGTCGGCCGCCACGTCATCGGCTCGAACTTCTTCTACTACACGCGCGATCCGTGGGGGAGCTTCGCCGAATACTTCCACGACCTGGATTACATCCCGGAGCACTGCGCCTGGGAGCCGCGCGATTTTCCCGAGCAGGACGCGATCTACCGCTGGGGCCCGCCGCTGCCCGACTTCTTCGGCCGCAATACCGAAGTCGAGTAAGGCCGATGGGTCCCTGGCGAGGGCTCGCCCCGCTCCTGACGGCGCTGGCGCTGCTCGCCGCTCCGCTGCCCGCCCGCGCTGCCGAGACGCTCCAGGTCATCGTCTTCCCGGGTGGCTTCAACTGGCCGATCTGGGCCGCCCAGGAGAAGGGCTTCTTCGCGCGCGAAGGGCTCGAGGTGAAGCTCACGCCGACGCCGTCCTCCGTGTTCCAGCTCACCAACCTGATCGAGGGCAAGTTCGACATCGGCATGACGGCCATCGACAATGTCATCGCCTACCAGGAGGGGCAGGGCGAGGCGCCCGTCTCGGGCACGCCCGATCTCTTCGCCTTCATGGGTGGCGACAATGGCTTTCTCCGGCTCATCGTCCAGCCCGAGATCCGGAGCTATGCCGACCTCAAGGGCAAGGAGCTTTCCGTTGACGCGCTCACCACCGGGTACGCCTTCGTCCTGCGCAAGATGCTGGAGCGCGGCGGATTGAAGGAGAGCGACTATGCCCTCGTCCGGGCGGGGGGCGTGCTCCAGCGCTGGGAAGCCCTCAAGGAGCGGAAGCATGCCGGCACGCTCCTGCTCTCGCCTTTCGAGGTGATGGCGGAGGCGGCGGGATTCCGGCGCCTCGGGAATGCCGTCGACGTGCTCGGCCGGTACCAGGGCCTCGTCGGCGCCTCGCGCCGCTCCTGGGCCCAGGCCCATTCCCCCCAGCTCGTCGGCTATATCCGGGCCTACCGGGCCGGCGTCGCGTGGCTCTACGACCGCGCCAACAAGGCCGAGGCGCTCGCGATTCTCGAAAAGAACGTCCGCGGCATGACTCCCGAGCTGGCGGCCAAGACCTATGATGTCCTGCTTGCGCCCACGGGCGGCTTCGAGCCCAATTGCGCGATGGACCTCGACGGTGTCCGGACCGTGCTCGCGATTCGCAGCGAATACGGCCGGCCGCAGAAGACGCTCACCGATCCCGGCGCCTATTACGATCCCGTCTATTACCAGAAGGCGTTGGGAAGCCGCTGAGCGCGCGGGCTCCTGGCGCTTGACGGCTCCGCCTCCTCCGCCCTCGCAATAGTCACGAACGGCGGGGTTTCTTCCGCCGCTTCGCGATCATCCGCCGCATCAGCCGCTTGGCTCTCTCGAGCTCGGCCCGGCGAGCGGGTGTGAGCTGGCGCCCCGCGCGGTTGATGAAGAAGGCCAGCATGCGCAGCCCGGAGGAGGGCCCCTTGGGACTCACACGCTTCGAGGCCAGTGACCTTGCGATCGTCCGCGCGTGCCTGGTGAACAGTCCCTTCGGCGGATACGTGGACACCGTCTTGACGGTGTGGCTCCAGTAACGGGTCTTGCGTCGAGCGGGTTTCCTCCGGCGTCGCGCCGCCGCCATCAGGTCTTGATGAGCTTGCTCCACTGATCGAGGAGCGGCAGCACCGTGTCGCGCCCCTCGGGCGGCAGCCGCAGGATGGCCCGGGTGATCCCGGCCTTGGCATAGCGCTCGAGCACGCCCTCGTCGGGTGCGGCGCCGAACACCGACACCGAGATGGTCTTCATGTCCCGTCCGGCCTTGGCCGCGCGGGCCTGGAGGTCCTTCAGCCCGGGCAGGATGGCCTCGGCCGCGCGCCCGCGCGGGAACCATCCGTCGCAACAGTCCACCACGCGCTGAAGGGTGTGACCGCTCTCGCCGCCCAACAGGACGGGCGGATGGGGTTTTTGCTGGGGCTTGGGCCAGGCCCAGATCTTGTCGAAGTTGACGTGCTGGCCGTGGAACTCCGCCTCGTCCTTGGTCCAGATCTCCTTCATCGCAAGGATCTGCTCGCGGAGGCCCTTGAAGCGCGACGGGAAGTCCGTGCCGTGGTTCTCCATCTCCTCGCGATTCCACCCGCCGCCGACGCCGAAGAGGAAGCGGCCATCGGACAGGACGTCGAGACTCGCGACCTCCTTGGCCGTCGTGATCGTGTCGCGCTCGATGATGAGGCAGATGCCGGTGCCGATCTTGAGGCGCCGGGTGGCCGCGGCCGCCGCCATCAGCGAAACGAACGGGTCGAAGGTGTGCGAGTACTCCTTGGGGATCGGACCGCCGCTCGGGAAGGGGGTCCGCCGGCTGACCGGGATGTGGGTGTGCTCGGGGACGAAGAGCGACTCGAAGCCGCGTTCCTCGGCGGCCCGCGCCAGCTCGTCGATGCGGATCGCATAGTCCGTGGCGAAGATGCAAACACCGATGTGCATAAAGGCCTCCTGGCTCTGAAGTGCGCCCGCTCGGGCGAGGGCAGTGTAGCAAAGTGCGGGGCTCGCCTCGCGCCCAAATCACCCCCTAAGGTAGTCACTACGGAAAGGAGGCAGGTCATGAAGACACTCGCGCTCGCGGCAGCGCTCGTCGTGCTCACGGCGTCCCCCATCCAGCCGGCCGACATGCAGCAGGCGGAGATGAACAAGAAGGCGGCGCTGGAGTTTTACGAGAAGGCGCTCAACCAGAAAGATTTCGAGGCGGCGTCGAGATACTTCGGCCCGCGGTATACGCAGCACAACCCGAATGCGGCCGATGGCCCCGAAGGGTTCAGAGCCTTTCTCCAGTTCCTGCGCGAGAAGTTTCCCAATTCCCACAGCGAGGTCAAGCGGGTGTTTGCCGACGGCGACTACGTAATCCTGCATGTCCACGCCGTCCGCGAGCCCGGGACGCGCGGCGTCGCCATCGTCGAGATCTTCAAGCTCGAGAACGGCAAGATCGTCGAGCACTGGGACGTGGTGCAACCCATTCCCGAGAAGTCGGCCAATTCGAACGGCATGTTCTAGTGGCGGAGGGCGCGCGGGGTCGGGGATGCGCTATAGTACGGGACCATGGCATCCCGGGATCCTGACGGGCGGGGTTCGGCGGGCCCCGCCATCGACTACGTCGAGCGGGCGCAAAAGCTCGCGCCGCAGATCGAGGTCTGGGCGGATCAAGCCGAGACGGACCGCCGGCTGCCCGAGCCACTTCTGGCCGCGCTCTTCGACGCCGGCCTGTTCCGCCTGCTGCTGCCCCGCTCGCTCAATGGCGCCGAGCTCGATCCGGTCACCTTCGTCCACGTGATGGAAGAGGTGGCCAAGGCCGACGCGAGCACGGCGTGGTGCATCGGGCAGACGGCCGGGTGCTCCATGGTCGCCGCGTACCTACAGCCGGACGTGGCCGCCGAGATCTTTGCCAGACACCCGCGGTCGCTGCTGGCCTGGGGGCCGGGACCCGATGCCAAGGCCGTGGCCGTGGACGGTGGATTTCGGGTCAGCGGCACGTGGAGCTTCGCCAGCGGCTGCCGCCATGCCACGTGGCTGGGCGGCTACTGCCCCATCTACGAGGCCGACGGTCGTCCCCGCCGGGGTGAGGACGGCCGGCCGGTGGCCCGGACCATGCTCTTTCCGGTCGAAAGCGCCCGGCTCATCGACGTCTGGCACGTGGGCGGTCTCAAGGCGACGGGGACCGACGCCTTCACGGTGTCGGATCTTTTTGTTCCGCACGAGCGGTCGGCCGCCCGCGACGATCCGGCCGAGCGCCTCCATCCCGGTCCGCTCTACTGCTTTCCCATCGGCTGCCTCTACGCCTCCGGGTTCGCGGCCGTGGCGCTGGGAATTGCGCGGCGGATGCTGGACGCCTTCATTGAGCTCGCGCGGGACAAGACCCCGAGGGGCTTCAAGAGCACGCTCCGCGACAGCGCGGTGATCCAGTCCCAGGTGGCCCAGGCCGAGGCACAGCTGCAAGCCGCACGAACGTTTCTCGTGCGATCGCTCGACGACATCTGGCGGGCCGTCGAGCCGACGGGCATTCTCACGCTGGAGCAGCGCGTCCGCATCCGTCTGGCGTCGACCTATGCGATACACCAGGCGAAGGAAGCGGCGGACGTCGTCCACCACGCGGCCGGCGCGACGTCGATCTTCACCGCGAGCCCCTTCGACCGGCGGTTCCGGGACATCCATGCGGTGACGCAGCAGATGCAGGGCCGGCAGGCCCACTTCGAGACGGTGGGTCAGTTCCTGCTGGGGCTCGAGCCGGATACGACGTGGCTCTAGGCCGGAGGCGCTGGCTCGGCGCCTGTCTCGTCGGGCTGACCGGCGCCCTGCTGGCCGCCCCCGCGGGCGCGCAGGAATTCGACGGCGCCTACAGCGGTACGGTCATGTGCGCGCAGATACAGGGTGGGGCCGGTCCGCTCAGGACCCGGGTGTCGGCGACCGTCTCGGGTGGCCAAGTGACTTACGAGCGCGAGCTCTTGTCGGCCAAGGGCCAACCCACCGGCAATTTCGAGCGTGGAAGCGGGACCGTCACGGAGTCGGGAGACATGGCGATTTCGGCGAAGGTGGAGGCGCGGACCGTCAGGTTCGAGGCCGAGTACAAAGGCAAGTTCCTCGTGGACAAAACGATACGCTTGATCGGCGCGCAGCGGTGGCAGCCGCAGGGACGGAGTGACATGGTAGAGCGCACGTGCTTCGTCGACCTTGGCCCGTCGACAGCGGCGGCTGCCGCCGAGCCCTACGATGGCGTCTACAGCGGCACGATCAACTGCGAGGCCATGCGCGGCCACACGGAAAGCACTCTCCGGACGGCGTTCACCCTGACGGTGAGGGATGGCAAGGCCACCTTCGAGCGCGAGATCCGCAATCGGCACAACCAGCACACGGGCAACTTCGAGCGCGGCACGGGGACGGTCACGCCGTCGGGCGAGATGAGCCTCGCGACTCGCGCCACGGGCCAGGGCTTCCGGTACGACGCCGAATACAAAGGGAGGTTCACTGGCGACTCGATTCACCTCATGGGTGGCCAGAGCTGGCAATACGATCGGGAGACCGGCCGGCTCGAGCGCAGTTGCTTCGTCGACCTCGTCAAGTCGCGCCCCAAGCCGTAAGCGGGTCCCGTCACTGCGGGAGCGGTACCTCGAAGCGCGTACTCCCTAGATTCACCCTCACTCGAAGGTCAGGCGGCTCAAGCCCCTCGACGCGCAGGCTGCCCGTATATGTTCCCAGCCGACTCGCCGGGCTGAGTGGCTCGTGGAGGGCTCGACCTTCCGGCGTGCTCCCTTCGAACCCGACAGTAATTCGGCTCAGCGCAGGATAATATTTCCCTGCGCCGCGTAATTCCTACACACGGAAACTCACGGAGCCCAAGTCCTCTCTCACCAAAATAGACGCGCCGGGAGATGTTCGAGGCTCAACCAGCTCCTCCTCTCACCTCTTCTTGTCTCAGATCTTGTCTCGGCGCCTCGAACGAAGATGGCACGCCGCTTGTATCCGTCTTCAAAGACTCGGCGACCCAACGGAGGAATGTAGGGAAGATGTCTCATCGACTGCCGGTCGGGGCGAACCCCGAGGATGAGGGTGAGCTCGCGACGGATGTGCTGCTGACCGAGCTCCGGATGGTCAAGAGCGAACTTGCCCGGCTGGTCGAGCGTGTATGGCAGGAGAAGCGGCAGTGCGTCGTGGTCTCGGCGCGGGCGGTGAAGGCGTGGGAGGACAGAGAGCCCCAGGCCTGGGCCGCGGTGAGGACATGGCTCGCGGATCGGGGAGTTCGAGTGGAAATGATCCAGCAGGAGCGGCCGTGAAGCGCCCGGGGCGCGGGATTACTTGGCGGGGATGGCCTCGTTCGGCCGGGCGGGGCGCCGGCGCTGCCGCCATTGGGCCGAACGCTCCCGCAGCCCTTCGAAGTACAGGTAGATGACCGGAGTGATGTAGAGGGTGAGCAGCTGCGAGAGCAGGAGGCCGCCGACCACGGACAGGCCCAGCGAGCGGCGGGAGTCCGAGCCGGTCCCGAAGCCGACGGCAATGGGCAGGGTCCCCATCAGCGCGGCCATCGTGGTCATCATGATCGGGCGGAATCGAAGCCGGCAGCCCTCGTAAATCGCGTCTGCCGCCGTCTTGCCCGCCCGCTGGGCGTCCAGCGCGAAGTCGATCATCATGATGGCGTTCTTCTTCACGATGCCGACCAGCATGATGATGCCGACGAAGCCGTAGAGGTTCAGCTCCTGTTGGAAGAGGAGGAGGGTCAACAGCGCCCCCACCCCCGCCGACGGCAGGCCGGACAGGATCGTCAGCGGATGGATGAAGCTCTCGTAAAGGATCCCGAGGATCAGGTAGATCACGAGCACCGCCGCCAGGAGCAGGAGGCCGAGCCCCTGCAGGGATCGTTGGAATGCCTGCACGGTGCCTTGGAAGCTCGTACTGAGCGTGGCGGGAAGGCGCAGATCACGCTCCATCCTCCGGACTTCCTCCACCGCGCTTCCCAGTGACAGATCGGGACGCAGGTTGAACGAGATGGTGACCGCCGGCAGTTGCCCGAGGTGGTTGACCGTCAGCGGGCCGACTGCTCGGGTGAGTTTTGCCACCGAGCCGAGCGGCACCAGCTTGCCGCTCGAGGACCGGATGTAGAGCATCGACAGCGCGGCCGGGTCCCGCTGGTACTGCGGCAGCAGCTCCATCATCACCCAGTACTGGTTGGTGGGCGTGTAGATGGTCGAGACCTGCGGGGATCCGTAGGCGTCGTTCAGCGCGCTTTCGATCTGATCGGCGGTGACGCCGAGCGCCGAGGCCCTGTCGCGGTCGATCTCCACCAGCACTTGCGGACTGGTGATCTGCAGATCCGAGTTCACGTCCAGGAAGCCCGGCAGGCCGCGGATCTTGTCGAACAGGACCGGCGCCCACTGATAGAGCGTCTGCTGGTCCGCATCCTGCAGCGTGTACTGGAAGAGGCCTTTCGTCAGCTGGCCGCCGATCCGGATCGTCGGCAGCACCTGCGGATAGACATTCATGCCCGGGATCCCGCTCACTTTGCGGCGCAGATCCTGGACGATCTCATCCGCGGACGGCCGCTCGGTTCGGGGCCGGAGCCGCATGAAGATCCGCCCCGTATTGGGCACGACGTTGATCCCGCTCGCGCCGATCGCCGAGAAGTACGAGTCCACGTACGGCTGCTTGGCCACGATGCCCGCGACCTCCTGCTGATGCTGCATCATGCTGTCGAAGGACACGTCCTGGGAGGCCTCGGTGAAGGCAAAGACCTGCCCCGTGTCCTCGTTGGGGATGAAGCCCTTGGGGATCCCGCTGAAAATGAAGCCCCCGGGAAGCCCGGCGAAGAGGACGGCGGTAAGCACCAGGGTGAAGACGAAGACCGCTAAGGTGTACCGCGGGTGGCGCAGGACCACCTTCAGCGTGCGCTCATAGAGGTGCAGCATGCCGTCGAAGACGCGCTCGGAGGTCGCGTAGAGACGGCCGTGGGAGCGCTGGGGCGGCTGGAGGAAGCGGCTGCAGGCCATCGGGGTGAGCGTGAGCGACACGAAGCCGGACACGAGAACGGCGGCCCCGATGGTCACCGCGAACTCGTGGAGCAGGCGGCCCACCACACCGCCCATGAAGAGCACCGGCAGGAAGACGGCGGCCAGCGAGAGCGTCATGGAGACGATGGTGAAGCCGATCTCGTTGGCGCCCTTGATGGCCGCCTCCATGCGGCCCATCCCGGCTTCCATGTGCCGGACGATGTTCTCGAGGACGACGATGGCATCGTCCACGACGAAGCCCACCGAGAGTGTGAGCGCCATCAGGGAGAGGTTGTCGATGGTGTAGCCCAGCGCGTACATCACCATGAAGGTGCCCATGATGGACATGGGTAGCGCCAGGCTCGGGATGATCGTGGCCGACACGTTGCGGAGGAAGAGGAAGATCACCAGGATGACGAGGGCCATGGCGAGGAAGAGCGTGAACTGCACGTCGTCGACCGATCCCCGGATGGACTGCGAGCGATCGTAGAGCGTGTTCAGGCTTACCGCCGCGGGCAGCTGGGCGCGAAAGGCCGGGAGGATCTTCTTGATCGAGTCCACGACCTCGATGGTATTGGTCCCCGGCTGACGCTGGATGGCCAGCACCACGGCCCGCTCATCCTTGTACCAGCTCGCCACTTTGTCCGTCTGCACGCTGTCGATAACGCGGCCGAGCTGCTCGAGGCGGACCGGCGAGCCGTTCCGGTAGGCCACGATGACCGGACGGTAGGCCGCCGCGGTCATGAGCTGGCCGGTGGCCTGCACGCTGAAGGCCTGGTAAGGCCCCCAGAGTGTCCCGGTGGGCAGGTTCACGTTGGCTTGGCTGAGCGCCTTCTGCACCTCGTCGATGCCGATGCCCATCGTGGCGAGCGCGCTCGGGTCGAGCTGGGCGCGCACCGCGTACTTCTGCGGGCCGAAGATCTGCACCTGCGCGACGCCGCTGATGGTGGAGATCCGCTGGGCGAGATTCGTCTCGGCATACTCGTGGACGGTGTAGAGCGGCAGGGTCTTGGAGCTGAGCGCCATGTACAGGATCGGCTGGTCGGCGGGGTTGACCTTCTTATAGGCCGGTGGCGTCGGCATGCCGGGCGGCAGCAGGGGGGCCGCGGCCGTGATGGACGCCTGGACGTCCTGGCCGGCGGCGTCGATGTTCCGCTCGAGCGCGAACTGAATCGTGATCTGGGTCTGCCCCACCGCGCTCGTGGACGTCATCGAGTCGATGCCCGCAATGGTCGAGAACTGTCGCTCGAGCGGCGTGGCGACGGCAGAGGCCATGGTGTCGGGATTGGCGCCCGGCAGGCTAGCGGTGACCTGAATGGTGGGGAAATCCACGTTCGGCAGGTCGCTGACCGGCAGGAGCCGATAGGCCATGATTCCGAATACCAGCATTCCGGCCATGACCAGACAGGTCATGACAGGACGCCGGATGAAGAGCTCGGGACTCATCCCCCGGTGCCGCTGCGCGGGGCCGGACCGGGCGCTGTCTTGACGTCCACGCGCGCGCCGGGCACCAGCCGAAGCTGGCCGTCTGTGACGACGACCTCACCGGCGGCCACGCCTTTGGCGATCACGATGTTCCGCCCGTCGGTGGCCCCCAGCACGACCGGTCGCGTCTCCACCGTCTGGTCCGGCTTGACGACGAACACGTATGTTCCCTGCTGGCTGCTCTGCACGGCCTGCGAAGGCACGACAACCGTGTTCGGCTGGGCCGTGAGCGTGAGGGTCACGTTGGCGAACTGTCCCGGCCAGAGCGCGTTCTCCGTGTTCTGGAAGGTTGCCTTCAGTTGGATGGTCCCGGTGGTCATGTCCACCGTGTTGTTGACGAAGCTCAGGTCGCCGCGAACCGTCGTCGGCGTTGGTCCGGGGGCCGTGGCCTCGACCTTGAGCTCCCCCGTGGCGCGGTACCGCTTGATGCGCTCCAGCTCTTGCTCGGGGACGGAGAAGACGACGTAGATCGGGTGGACCTGGGTGATCACGACCAGCGGGTTGCCGACGTCGTTGGCCTTGACGACATTGCCTCGTTGGATGAAGACGTTGCCGGTCCGGCCGTCGACGGGCGCGCGTGTCACGGTATAGCTCAACTGGAGCCGGGCGTTCTCCACCATGGCCTCGTCGGCTCGCACGGCCGCCCGGGCGGTCGCGACCGCCGCCCGGTCGGCGTCGATCGTCGCGGCCAGCGCGCGTTCGTTGGTGAGGATCTGGTCGTATTGCTGTCGCGCGACGAAACCGCCTTCCACGAGCTTGCGGTACCGCGCTTCCTCGACCCGGGCGTTCTCGAGTTGGGCCATGTCCCGCGCCAGGTTGGCCTCGGCCTGCGTGACCTGAGCCTGGTGCTGAGCCATCGTGGCCTGCGCCTGCTGCAACGCGGCCTGGAACGGACGCTGATCGATGGTGAAGAGCAGGTCGCCCTTTCGCACCTCCTGTCCTTCCTTGAAGTGCACCTGGAAAATCTCGCCACCGACCAGCGAGAGGAGGGACACGGTCGTGTACGCCTGCACATTGCCGATAGTGCGCACCTGCACCGGCCAGTTCTGCTCCACGGCGGCGGTGGCGGTGACTGGTACGGCTGGCTTCTGGGCGGCCGCCTTGGCGTCGCCGGGCCCGTCGCCCCGGCAGCCGGCGGACAGGCCGGTCACTGCAACGAGCGACAGCAGCACCGCGAGCCCGCGCCGAAGCGTCACGAGCGGCCTCCGCTTCCCGCGCTTCCGCGCGCCGCCGGGCGGGCACGCTCGGGCTGCAGAGCCCCGGCGAAGCGTCGCAGGAAGTCGACGCGCTGCTTGCGGAAGATCGGGTCCTTCGGCCGCATGCCCGTGGCGAGCCGCGTGATCTGGGGGAATGCCACGGGGAACATGGTCAGCGCCATCATCGCCAGCAGGGTCTGCCGGGGATCGAGATCGGCCCTGAGCAGCCCGCGCGCCTGCCGATCGCGCAGCTGGTCCACGCCGAGCTTGAATGCCCGCTGGCGCTCCGCCTCGCGGCTGATCGAGCCGGGGCCGCCTTCGAGCGCTTCCCATTGCAATAGGCGAACCCAGTCGGGATCCCGGCACGTGATGTCGAACCAGAACACCAGGCTCTCTCCCGGATCGCGCGGAGTCTCGGCTGCCCACGCGAGGCGCTCACCCAGCTTGCGGCTCAGGATGGCCTTGAACAGGCCTTCCTTGTTGCCGAAGTAGTGGTAGAGCATGCGCTTGTTGATGCGGGCCCGACGGGCGATTCGATCCACGCGGGCGCCGGCGAAGCCGTGAGCCGAGAACTCCCTGAGGGCGCCCGCGAGAATGCGCTCGCGTGTCCGCTTGGGATCCCGGATGACGTTGTGGGGGTGCGGGCGGAGGGGGGTGACGATCGCCATGCTGTTAGTAACCGTTCAGATACTAACCCGCGCGCTTCGCGGTTGCAAGGCCTGCCGTGCGCCGGGAGCGGCGGTCGCGGATGATCGACTCGCCGCGGCTGCCCGCGAATCGGGCAGCCTAGGCCGCGCGGCGGAGCGAGTCGGGCTGCGGGCGACCCGGGTCGGCGTCGGCCCGCGAGGGTTGGATCACGAGCTCGTAACCTCGCGGCACACGCGCCAGCACGGCGGGCCAAACCTCGGCCAGAAGCGGCTCCCAACCCGAGGGAACTGAGATCTCGACGCGTCCGGCGCGGCCGAGCGCTCCCGCGGTCACCCAGACCGAGACCAGGGATTGCCCGTGCAGGGTGTGATCCACCGTCGACTGTATGTCCGCGCGGACGGCGAGCGCGCGCGTTTCCCGGCGGTCATGCCACGCGCCCCAGCCCAGCGGAGCCAGCACCACCGCCGCGAGCACCGTCAATGCGATCCAGTCGCCCATGGCTCTGTCCTCCCGCTGATTGAGAGCGACGGGAGGAGGGCGTGGATTCAGTCGCGCACCAGAATCTCCCGCGAACGCTCCGGCATCTCAACATGTGGAGGAAGGCATGGCCAAGCGCATTCTGATTCCCGTCGGGCCGAGCGAGTCGTCGGATGCCGGAATCCCGCTCGTCGCCGATCTGGCGCGCAGCAATGGCGCCACCGTCCGGCTGCTCACGGTCTATCCCGTTCCACGGCTGGAAGCCGGTCGCGCCGGGATTCCGTACGCCGACCGCGACATGGAACGCCTGCGGCGCGCGGGTCTGCGCCGCCTCGACTCGGTCGCGGCGCGGCTCGACGGCGTGCCGGTGGAGCGCGTCGTCCGCTTCGGCGAGCCCGTCGAGGAGATCCTGATCGAGGCCGAAGCCTTCGGGGCGGATCTGATCGCACTCAGCACGGGCCAAGGCGGCTGGCGTCCCAAGTTCCTCGGGCGCGGCATTGCCGATCGCGTCTTCCGCCGGGCCGGCATGCCCGTCCTCCTGCTCCGCTCGCCAGCCTTCGCCGCCGCAGCCTGACCGAGCGCGTCCTCTTCTTCTTCCGCCGGCCCCCAACGCAGCGCGTTGCGGGGCCTTTTGACTTGCCGCGGGCTTCGTGATATTTCGGCCGTGCGCCAACGGCGCGCGGTTGACTGACATGGGCCATATGCGTGGTTCCCCTCAACGCGGAGGTGCGGCATGAACCCGTTTCGACTTCCCAGATGGCGCTTCACCAACTGCTGCGGTCATGAGTGGGGCCACATCCCCGCGCCGCAGGACACGAGCCAATCCCCGGGCACGAGCCGGCGCGACTTCTTCAAGAGCGCTGCCGCCGGCGTGGCGGGCCTCGCCGCGATCACCACGCTCAAGGAGCCGGCCCTCGCTCAGGTCCGCGTGTTTCCGCCGCCGCCGCCAGCCACGAGCCCCATCGAGGGGCTCATCGACTTCCACACCCACTGCGCGCCCGATGTGTTCGGGCGGGCGGTGGACGATGACGAGTCGGCCCAGCTCTATCGCGAGCGCGGCATGGAGGCGATCGTCCTCAAGAGCCATACCGCTCTGACCGCCGATCGAGCATGGCTGCTGCGCAAGCACAACCCGGGCATCAAGGCCTTCGGCGGCATCGCGCTGAACGGGCCGGCGGGCGGGAACAACTCGGAGGCGGTGCAGTGGATGTGGCGGATGCAGGGCGGTCTCGGCCGCGTGGTTTGGTTCCCGACCTTCGACGCCGACAATCACGTCAAGCACTTCAAGGACGCGCCCGAGGGCATCAAGGTCGTCGGCGCCGACGGCAAGGCGCTTCCTGCGGTGCGCGAGGTGCTCAAGGTCTGCGCCCAGCAGAAATTGGTCGTGTGCACCGGCCATGCCGCGCCCGCTGAAGCGCTGGCGGTCGTCGAGGCCGCGCGCGACGCCGGCTGCGACCGCATCGTGATCACCCACGCGGAGTTCGAGGTGGTCAACATGTCCATCGAGCAGATGAAGCGGGCCGCCTCGATGGGCGCGAAGATGGAGGTCTGCGCCATGGGGCCGCTGATGGGGCCGAATGCGCATCTGGCCTGGATGCGCCACTGGAGGCAGGTGACCTACAAGGAGTCCGCCGATCATATCAAAGCGGTCGGTGCCGAGCACTTCATCCTGTCCACCGACCTCGGCCAGACGGGTAATCCGTCGCAGCCGGACGGTTATTCGATGCTCGTCGCCGGGCTCATGGGGCAGGGGATAACCAAGGAGCAGATCAGGACCATGGGACGGGAGACGCCGGGCAAGCTGTTGATGGGTTGAACCGGCGCTTGATCCACAAACAGGCCGGGGGTGGCCGCGCGTCACCCCCGGCCGTCTTGCGTCTGGGAAGGAGATCGGTGATGCGCATTGCGCTGCTCGTCGTCTTGTTGCTGACGATCGTCTCCGCCGCGGGGCAGGCCCAGCCGGTGCAAATCACCATCGCCCAGCCGGCCGAGGCAACGACCATGGATCCGGGGCGCAGCACCCAGGTCCTCACGGTCAATTACTTCTACAACCTCTACGATTCCCTCACCCGCTGGGACCCCGCGCTCCATCTCCAGCCCGGTCTGGCATCGTCGTGGCGGGCGCTCAACGACACGACCTGGGAGTTCACGCTGCGGCCAGGCGTGAAATTCCACGACGGCGCCGCGCTGTCGGCCGATGACGTCAAGGCCACGCTGGAGCGCAACCTCCTGCCGGGCAAGACGGTGGTCACGCCAGGGTTCGCGACCATCGAGGCGGTGCAGACGGTGAGTCCAATGGTCATCCGCATCGTCACGAAAAAACCCGATCCGTTGCTTCCCGTGCGCATGGCGCAGATGGGCGCCCAGATCCTGCCGGCGCGGCTCACGACCGACGACGGCGTCAAGGAGCTGGCGCGCCGCCCGGTGGGGACGGGCGCGTACCGGCTCGTCGAATGGATCAAGGACGAGCGGCTGGTGATGGAGGCCAACCGCGACTGGTGGGGCTGGGAAGGACGGGCGCCCGCGATCGACCGCGTAGTCTGGAAGCCGATCCCCGACGACTTCCCGAGACTGGTGGCGCTCGACAAGGGCGAGGCCGACATCGTCACCAACGTGCCCCCCGACCGCATCAAGGCCATCGCGGAGGGCCGGAGCACGCGCATCGTGAGCACGCCGGCGACGCGAACGGTGACGTTCTGGATGAACGCGACCCAGCCTCCGCTGTCCGACACGCGCGTGCGGCAGGCGATGCACTACGGGCTCGACGTGCCCGCCATCGTGCGCAGCCTCTACGCGGGAATGGGCAAGCCGTTCAGCGGCGGGCTGGCCGACACCGACTTCGGCTACAATGCCGCGCTCAAGCCGTATCCCTACGACCCCGCGCGGGCCCGCCGGCTCCTGGGCGAAGCCGGCTATGCCCGTGGCATCGACGTGACGCTCTTCGCGGGCAGCGGCACCATGGTCAACGACAAGCATCTCCTCGAGGTTATCGGCGACATGTGGTCCAAGGTCGGCATCCGCGCCCGCATCGAGATGATGGAGATGGGCGCGCGCCAGCGCATGAACAATGACCGCACCGTACCCCCGTCCGGGCTCCTGCTGATCAATCCGCAGTCCACGCTGCTGGACGCCGACGGCAGCCTCTGGCGGCTCTTTCATCCAAGCGGGTTCGGCGGCAAATATTGGGTGGGCAGCCAGCCGGGACAGCGCTTTCACGATCTGATGGAACAGGCGCGCTACTCGCTCGACCCGGGGAAGCGGAAGCAGCTCTACACGGACGCGACGCGGATCATCCACGACGAGAAGCCGTGGCTGGAGCTCTTCCAGGAAGTCGTCGTCTACGGCACGAGCCAGCGCGTGGCCTTCAAGCCGCGGGCCGACTACCGGCTGATCGTCGCGGAGATGACGGTCAGCCGGTAACGCAAGCCGTCGCGCCGGCCCGATCGGGGCTTGTCAGGCGGGAACCGGCGCGGCGGCCGCGTCCTCCACGCCCAGCTCGGCCAGCTTGGTCGCCTTCGGCCGGCCCGTCTCCGGATCCCAGCCGGCCATCTCGTAGTAGGTCCGGCGCGCGGCAAGGAACTCGTCGGGGTCGATGCGCTGGCCCTTGAGGGCGCCGTTGCCGATCCCCTCGTGCAGGCGCTGGGGCAGGAGGTCGTCGTCGGGCGTGAATCCCTCACGGCAGTTGAAGAGCCGCGCCAGCGTGTTGTTCCGCTCTCCCACCTTCAGCAGCTCGTAGAGGCTCATGTTCCAGCCCGTCACCGCGTTGATGTAGGTCACCATCGGATCCATCTCGAGGCCGTTGAGCGGCGCGCCGACGAAGTCGCACATGCCCACCGAGTTGTACGCGCTCCACAGCTTCTGGGTCTCGAAGAAGGCCCGCACCTTCTTGGCGTCCAGCACCAGCGGATCGAGCGGCTCGATGAGGCCGAGCGGCCCCATGGGATGCCCCTGCGGATGGAAGCCCGCGTAGAGAGGGTCGTGGGGCGCTTCCATGTGGTCCGCGCCCGTGGGAGACAGCGCGTACGCCAGCGAGAGACCTTTCTTGCCTCGCGGATCGTGCATGGGCAGCTCCTGGCCCTTGACGTGAAGCGCGAAGCGCTCGGCCCCTTTGCCGAGGGCGGCGGCGGCGCGCTTGACGCCCTCGCCCAAGAGCTTGCCGATACCTTCGCGCTTGCCGATGAGGTGCACCATCTGCACCACCGCGTCGGCATTCCCCCAGGTCAGCTCGATGCCGCCGGTCATCTCCTTGGTGATGATCCCGTGCTCGTAGCACTCCATGGCGAAGGCGATAACGGCCCCCGTCGAGATGGAGTCCAGCACGTACTGCGCGTGCAGCTGGTTCACGAGCGCCAGGGCGTTGAGATCGCTCACGCCGCAGAGCGAGCCCGAGGCCGCGAGCGTTTCGTACTCGGGGCCTCCGTACTTCGGTGTGACCCCCAGCTCCTTGACCTCGACCTCGCGCTTGCATGACACGGCGCAGGCATAGCAGGTGCCGCGGTTGACGAGGATGGTGTCGCGCATCGTCTGGCCGCTGATCGCGCGGGCGCCCTCGAAGGAGCCGTCGCGGAAGTTGCGCGTCGGCAGGATGCCGCTGGCCTCGAGCGCCATCACGCCGCTGGAGGAGCCGAGCTGGTAAAAGCGATCCTTCGAGCGGTCGTAGTGCTCCTTGAACCACACGAGCTGGCCCTTGGCGCGATCCTTGTCCATCGCGACCGGAGGCTTCGTCCCGCGCACGGCGATGGCCTTGAGGTTCTTCGAGCCCATCACGGCCCCGAGCCCGCAGCGCCCGTGGAAGTGCTTCAGCTGGTTCACGATCGCCGCAAACCGCACCCCGCGCTCGCCGGCCACGCCGGTCTGCAGCACGCGGATGCGCTTGTCGCCCAGCTCCTGCTCGAGCCCGTCCTGGACATCCCCCGAGAGCTTGCCCCAGTAGGCGGCGGCGTCGCGGAACTCGACCTTGTCGTCCCTGATCCAGAGGTAGACGGGCGCTGTCGCCCGGCCACGGATCACGATGCCGTCCCAGCCGGCCGCCCGCAGCTCGGGCCCCCACCAGCCGCCCGCCTCCGACTCGCCGTAGCCGCCGGTGAGCGGCGACTTCGCCGCCGCCGTATAGCGATTGGTGCCCGACAGCGACAGCCCGTTGATGATGCTGGTCGTGAAGACCAGGACATTGTCCGGCCCCAGCGGATCCACGCCGGCGGGCATGTCGCGCAGCAGGATGTGCGCGGCGAGCGCCCCGCCACCCAGGTACTTGCGCATCACCGTCTCGGGGATCTCCTCGGTGCGGGTCTGGCGCGTCGTGAGATCGACGTGCAGGAGTTTTGCGGTGATGCCGGCCGCCATATCGTGACCTCCTTGTGATCTACTTGCGGGGCGTCCGACGCGCGACCCCGGTCTTCACCGCGGCGTCGGCCACAGCGGCGGACACGGCGGGCACGACCCGCGGGTCGAACATCGACGGCGTGATGTACTCTTCGCTCAATTCGTTCTCCGACACGATGCCGGCCAGGGCGTGGGCCGCCGCCAGCTTCATGTCGTCGTTGACCCTGCGGGCGCGCACATCGAGCAAGCCCCGGAAGAAGCCCGGGAAGCAGCAGGAGTTGTTGATCTGGTTCGGATAGTCCGAGCGGCCCGTGGCCATGACGCGCACGTACGGGCCCGCCTCCTCGGGCATGATCTCCGGGGTGGGGTTGGCCATCGCAAAGACGATCGGGTCCCGGCCCATGGCCTGGATGTCCTTCAGCGAGACGACGCCCGGGCCCGAGAGCCCGATGAAGACATCGGCGCCCTTGAGGGCGTCGCCGGCCGACCCCCGCAGTTTCTCCTGGTTCGTGTGCTCGGCGAACCATTGCTTCATCGAGTTCATGTTGTCCGTCCGCCCCTGATAGATGGCGCCGGCGCGGTCGCAGCCGATGATGTGGCGCGCCCCTTCCAGCATCAGGAGCTTCGCGGTGGCGATACCCGAGGCCCCGGCGCCCGTGAAGACGATCTTCGCGTCACCGAGCTTTTTGCCCACGACCTTGAGCGCGTTGAGCAGGGCCGCCAGGACGACGACGGCCGTGCCGTGCTGGTCGTCGTGGAAGACGGGGATGTCGAGGTCTTTCTGGAGCCGCTCCTCGATCTCGAAGCAACGAGGCGCCGAGATGTCTTCGAGGTTGATGCCGCCGAACACGGGCGCGATGGCCTTGACGGTGGCGACGATCTCGTCCACGTTCTTGGTGTTCAGGCAGAGCGGGAAGGCGTCCACTCCGGCGAAGTCCTTGAAGATGAGGGCCTTGCCTTCCATGACCGGCTGCGCCCCGTTGGGCCCGATGTCGCCCAGTCCCAGCACGGCAGTGCCGTCGGAGACGACGGCAACCGTGTTCTGCTTGATGGTCAGCGTGTAGGCCTTCTCGGGATCGTGGTGGATGGCCATGCACACGCGCGCCACGCCCGGGGTGTACGCCATGCTGAGGTCATCGCGGGTCTTCACCGGCACGCGGCCGCGGACCTCGATCTTTCCGCCCAGGTGCATGAGGAAGGTGCGGTCCGAGACATTGACCACCGTGACGCCCTCGAGGGTCCGAATGTGCTCGGTGATCCGCTGGCCATGCCCTTCATCGCTTGCCTTGAAGGTGATGTCTCGGGTCATCATGTCGCGGCCGGCTTCGACGATGTCGATGGCGCCGATGTCTCCGCCCACCGAGCCGATGGCGGAGGTGACTTTGCCCAGCATGCCCGGCTTGTTGGCGATCCGGAGCCTGACGGTGAGGCTGTAGCTGGCGACTGGAGCGTTGCTCATGGGAGCCTCCTCTGCGCGGGCTGCTGTGGCAGGGCGCGGTTAGGGCTTGAGGATAGAGAGTCGGCTCGGCAAACGCAAGAGCCGCCTGATCCAGGTCCTCACTGCGGGCCAGCCCCCGTCCCAGGCCGTCCGACGGCGCTCGTTACGCGACGCATCAGGAGGGACGCGGTCATCCCTCAGGCCGATCGGCGCCTGGGCGAGCCCTTTCCCCGCTTCAGATGCTTGAAGAACTCGATTTGGCGGAGCCGCCGCTCGGCCTCGGCCCGCGTGCCGTAGGTGCCGAAGCTGCGCCCGGTTTTCTCCGAGAGGACGATGTAATTGCGGCCGCGTTTTTTGATCATGACGTCACACCCGTCGGGCAGCGGAGGCCGGTGCCGCCGATGCCACAGTAGCCCCAGGGATTCTTGGCCAGATATTGCTGGTGATAGTCCTCGGCGTAGTAGAACTCGGGCGCCTGGATGATCTCGGTCGTGATCGCGCCGAAGCCCCCTGCCTTGAGCACTCGCTCATAGGCCCGCTGCGACGCCTCGGCGGCCCTCTGCTGGGCTTCGCCATAGCAATAGATGGCCGAGCGGTACTGGGTCCCCACGTCATTGCCCTGGCGCATCCCCTGGGTCGGATCGTGGCTTTCCCAGAACACGCGGAGCAGGTCCTCGTAGGAAACCTTTTCGGGATCGAAGACGACGCGCACGACCTCGGCATGTCCCGTGAGGCCGCCGCACACTTCCTCGTAGGTGGGATTGGGAGTCGATCCGCCCGCGTATCCGACGGACGTGGAGTGCACGCCCGGCAGCTCCCAGAACTTCCGCTCCGCGCCCCAGAAACAGCCCATCCCGAACATGGCCAGCGCCGTGCCCTCTGGAAAGGGCGGCTCGAGTCGCGCGCCGCTCACGAAGTGAGCGGCCGGGACAGGCATGCGCCCGCTCCGGCCGGGGAGCGCCGTGCCGGGCGAGGGGAGCGCCGCCTTCTTCGTGC
Organism: Candidatus Methylomirabilota bacterium; assembly: GCA_046727155.1. Taxonomy (GTDB): domain Bacteria; phylum Methylomirabilota; class Methylomirabilia; order Rokubacteriales; family CSP1-6; genus DASSSH01. The sequence continues at coordinate 37,967 of JBKPCB010000042.1, forward strand.
GAAGCCACATGGGCTGGTCCTCCACCCGCGAGTATACCAGCCCCGTGAAATGCTCAGGGCTAAGCAGGATTATTCCTCAGCGGAGATTTTGAGCGGGGCGGGTGGCGCCGCAGGGCGGCCCCGCGCGGCCGAGCGAAGTGGGAC
>JBKPCB010000043.1:0-5020 GCA_046727155.1 Candidatus Methylomirabilota bacterium
GGATGGCGGACGCCACCGTCCGCGGTCCACTCGCTGAAGCGCACCTCGCAGACGAGCTTGGGCTCTACCCAGTGATGGCCACGACCGGTGGGAACCGCACCCGAGTCGAAGGGGCAAGCCGCCCGGCCGAGCGGCTCGAGCTGCTCCCACAGACTCTTGAGTCCGGCCTGGTCGAAGCCGGTGCCGACCTTGGAAACGTAAACCAGCCGTTGGCCGTCGGAGGGACCATCGTAGAGGCCGATGTGCAGGGCTCCGAAGTAGCCCCGCGAGCCCTGCGGATCCGTGTAGCCGCCGATCACGAACTCCTGCCGGCGCTGGCACTTGATCTTGATCCAGTCACGGGAGCGGCCTAGGGTGTAGTGGCTCTTCGCCTTCTTCGCCACGATCCCCTCGAGCCGCTGCTCGGAAGCCGCCTCGAAAAAGGCCTCGCCGTGAGCAAGGACGTGGTCGCCGAAGGACACGGGCCCGAGCGCGGGTATGAACATCCGAAGGCAGTCCTTGCGCTCGAGCAGCGGCAGCCGCCGCAGATCGTGCCCGTCGAGCATGAGGCAGTCAAAGAAGATGCCGACTGTCGGGATGCGGGCCGCCGCGCGCTCGATGTCGCGCCGATCGGTGAGCGCCATCCGCGGCTGGAGCCGCTGGAAGCTCGGCCGGCTCTCGTCGTCCAGCGCGACGATCTCGCCGTCGATGACAAAATGCTCAACCGGCAAGGCCCGCAGCGCCCCCGCCACCTCCGGGTAACGCCCCGTGATGGATTGACCCGAGCGGCCGTAGAGATCCACCTGCTCCCCGCGGCGCGCGGCCAGCACGCGGACGCCGTCGTATTTGATCTCGAAGAGCCACTCCCTGCCGGAGAACGGACGCTCGGCCAGCGTGGCCAGCATGAACGGCTGCTCCCGCGCCGGCACCTCGCGCCGGGGAGCCCCGAGGGCCGCGAGCTTCGCCCGCAGCGCCGCGAGCTTCGCCGGCACATTGGCGATCTCTTCCAGGGTCAAGCCGGAGAGGACGGACTGCGGGTAGCGCTCGGTGAGCTCCTGGGCCGCGGCACTGCCGTCGGCCTTCTTGAGCAGCAGCCACTCCTTCTCCTTCCCCGACATCCTGGCCAGCGTCCAGCGCCCGCGCATCTTGAAGCCGAAGAACTCCACCTCGAGCTTTCCGCGGGCGAGCTGCTCGAGCGGATCGGCGGGCTTGACCGGTCGGTACCAGCCGCGATCCCAGACGATCACCGAGCCCGCGCCGTAATTGCCCGGCGGAATGACGCCCTCGAAATCCGCGTACTCGATGGGATGGTCCTCGACGTGCACGGCCAGGCGCTTCTCCTCCGCCCGCACCGACGGCCCTTTCGGCACCGCCCAGCTCTTGAGCACCCCGTCCATCTCGAGGCGCAGGTCGTAGTGGGCGCGTCGAGCGGCGTGCTTCTGGACCACGAACAATCGGCCGCCGGCCGGCCGTCGGCCGCCGAACGGCTCCGGCGTCCGCTCCGGATCGCGCTTCTTCCGGTACGCGTCGAGCTGCGGCGCACGCTCCTCGATCACAATCGCTCGCCCCTTTCCGGCCGATCACCACAACCCGTGCGACCTCACTGGCGACTTGGAGCATAGCCGCAGGCGTGGTATCGTGCAAAGTCTCACAGCTTTTAACAATATCGGAGGATTGACACCATGCCTCCTCATTCGCTCGGTTCGGGAACTATCTCGTTCGGTCTCGTCTCCATACCGGTAAAGCTCTACACCGCGGCCTCGGCCGGCGGCGTCTCCTTCAACCTGCTCCACGCCAAGTGCGGCAACCGCATCCGGCAGCAGACATTCTGTCCCGTGTGCAACGAGGTGGTGGACCGGAGCGGGCTCGTCAAAGGCTATGAGTTCGCCAAAGAGCAGTACGTGCGCTTCACCGACGAGGAGCTGAAATCCCTCGAGGGCGAGGCCTCCAAGGTCATCGAGATCGCGGAATTCGTGCCGCTCCCGCATGTGGACCCGATCTACTTCGAGAAGACCTACTACCTCGGCCCGGACAAGGGCGGCGAGAAGGCGTACCGGCTCCTGGCCGACGCCATGGCCAAGACCGAGCGCGTCGCTCTCGCGAAGTTCGTCATGCGCGGCAAGGAGAGCCTCGTGCTGATTCGGTCGGCGCAGGACGGCCTGATGCTCCACACTATGTACTTCGCCGACGAGGTGCGCGACTTCGGCGAGATCGACAAGGGGCAGTCGGCCAAGCTCAGGGAGGGTGAGCTCGACCTGGCGCTGCGGCTGGTCGAGGAGCTGTCGCACGACGACTTCAAGCCGGAGCAGTACACGGACGAGTACCGCATGCGCGTGCTCGACCTGGTGAACCTAAAGGTCGAGGGCAAGGAGGTCACGGCGGTGGGGCCGCAGGTGCAGCGCGCCCAGGTGATCGATCTCATGGATGCGCTGAAGCAGAGCTTGGCCAAGCGGGCCGCGGCAGCCGAGGCGGCCCCGGCGGGCCAGATGACCAAGAAGCCGCCCATGAAGGCACCCAAGCGCCCGGCGGCGGGGGCGGAGAAGGCGGAGAAGAAGGCTCAAGTCGCGAAGAAATGACTCGAGCCGGAGGTCAGATTCTCACCGCCGGGCTAGTTGGACGCCGCAGGAACGATAATCCGCGCGCCGGGCCGGAACGCCTGTAGCAATAGGACGTGCAGATGTGACGGTCGAAATGAAACTCGCACAGCAGGACTTGCATCAGACGCTGCGAGCGCTCGATAACTGCGGAGACCGAAAAAGCGATTCAGATCCCTCCCCTCTGCTTCTCGCGTTGATTTTGAGCCAGCCCATCATCTACCTTTCGCCCCTATTGCGAAAATACTAGGGCAGTAAGAGCGTTGCGAGGGCGATGCTGAGTGGCTAGGGGGCACGGGCAAATACACAGGGTTGAAGGGACGCCAAACGATCTCTGCAGCGCGTCTACGGATGGGCGACCGGGGCGAGTCCACCGGCTACATGATTCTGAAAGGGGAATGGCAACTGCAGGACTAGTGTCCTTGAACCCGGAGTATAGAGCATCAACCACGACCCCGGGCCGACCCTGGCGAAAATCCGCAATTGGTCGCTCCCACAGACCTTGGCGAGATCTGGGCTGGCGGGGTGGTTTGAACCGGGGGATACTCCTCCCCGTCATGTGCGCGCCCTGTTGCTTTGACTGGTGGCGGGCGCTGGCCCACGGCAGCCGGCGGGAGTTTCTCAAGGGCGCGGCGCTCCTCCCGGCGCTCGCGGGAGGCTGGCCCGCGGCCGCCGAGGCGAAGGAGTCTCCGGGGGCCGCCCTGCTCGACGAGATCCTCTCGGTGGATCTCCATGCCCATCCGGCGCTGATTCCGAGCCTGGCCTCCACGACTGTGAGCGGCCACGGCAAAGCCATCGAGTCGGGGAAGGTGGGCGCTGTCTTCCTGACTGCCGTGGCCGATTCCCCCGTCCTGGCGCAGCGGTCCACCGGGGGCGTCTACGCCTTCCGCGAGCCCAAGCCGGGCGAGTGCTTCGCCTCGACCTGGCGCCAGCTAGATTTCCTGACCCGATCCGAACCCCAGCTCGGGCTGCGTCCGGTGCTGAGTGGCCGCGAGCTCGGTGACACGGCGGCCGCGCGTGCCCGCGGCGCCGTCCTCGCCGTCGAGGGGTGCGATTTTCTCGAAGGCCGCCTCGACCGCGTCCAGGCCGCGCATGACCGCGGCGTGCGGTCGCTCGAGCTCGTCCACTATCGGGTCAACGAGCTGGGCGACATCCAGACCGAGAAGCCCGTCCACAATGGCCTCACGCCCTTCGGCCGCGAGGTCGTGCGCGAGATGAACCGGCTCCGCATGGTCATCGATCTCGCCCACGCGACCTTCGACGTGGTGAAGGGCGCGGTGGACGCCTCCGACCAGCCCATGCTCATTTCGCATACCAATATTCAGGACGCCACGGGCTTCGCGCGCTTCATCAGCGTCGAGCATGCCCGGCTAGTGACAAGCCGCGGCGGCCTCATCGGCGCCTGGCCGATCTCGATCCAACGCGCCTCTTTCGCGGCCTTCACCGAGCACATCGCGCGGCTCGTGGACGCGGTGGGGGTGGAGCATGTCGGCATCGGCACTGACATGGACGGCATCGGCCGCAGCGCCTTGTTCACCGACTACAGCGACTGGCCGGACATCCCGACCGCACTACTCAAGCGAGGCTTCAGCCGGGAAGACGTCGCCAGGATCATGGGTGGCAACGTCCGGCGGCTCCTCGAGACGGTGACCGGCTGACGCGCGACGGCGGGCCATGGACGCGGTGCTCGACGAGACCTTCTCGGTGGATCTCCATTCCCACCCGGCGCTGAAGGCGCTTGACGTGCTGAGCAGTTTGCGCGCAATCAGCGAGGACGGTGGCTTCGTGTTTGAGTCCTGTCGGGCAGTGTCCTCAAACACGGAGCCGTAAAACACGACCAAAAACAATTTGGTGGCCCCAACGGGATTCGAACCCGTGTTTCAGCCACGATCACGTTTTCGCCAACTTGTTTACGTGGTTAGGGAGCATCGACGCCTCGGGAACACGACGCGACTAAAACATGCAGCTTGCACACCCCCCCGATGATCCACAATCATTCGGCCGCTGGGAAGTGGCCGGGGCCGACCATCGGCAGCCGGGCGTGCCCTCCCCTTGACCACCACCCTAAGGCGTCGCAAGATACCTGGGGGCAGCGGGCGATCGCGATGCCAACCCTCACCTTCGCCCCCTCGAAACGGCCGTTTCGGTCGCCGCCGGGTTCACGGGGGAGCCCGGACCTAGTCGGACGCCCGCGGCCCCAGTCGGAGGTGGCATTTGTCGTTCCTATGCGCTTCGAGGTGTTCTGGACGGTGCCCGGCGGCCGATCGGTGGGCACGCGGGCCTTCGACCTGGAGGGCGAGCTGGCTCGCCGCGGCATCCCGTTGCCCGAGGAGATCGACGTCGCCCCGTCCACATGACATGTAGCGGCTGCGGCTTCGAAGCGCCCACCGATTTCGCGTTCTGCCCCAAGTGCGGAGCCCGGCTCCCCGCGGCTCCCGCGCCACCGC
>JBKPCB010000044.1:0-4201 GCA_046727155.1 Candidatus Methylomirabilota bacterium
GGCCGTCCGGCGTGCGGGCGCCGCCTTGGAGATAGCCGATGCGCCACACCTTTGCCGCCTGCTGCGCGCCGGCCGAAAGGGGCGCGAGGACGCCGCCCGCCAGTGTGCCGAGGAATGCTCGCCGCGTGGTCATTGGATCACTTCGTCGGCGCGCTGCAGCAGCGACTTCGGGATGGTCAAGCCGAGCGCCTTCGCGGTCTTGAGGTTGATCACCAGCTCGAACTTGGTGGGCTGCTCGACGGGCAGGTCGCCGGGCTTCGCGCCCTTCAAAATCTTGTCTACGTGGGTAGCGGCGCGGCGGATCAAGTCGGCAATGCTCGCTCCATAGGAGATGAGCCCACCGAGCTCCACAAACTCCCTGGCACTGAACATCGAGGGTAGCCGGTGCTTTGCGGCGAGGCCGACTATACGTTTTCGCTCATTGAAGAGCATCGGGCCCGGAAACACGATGAGCGCATCTGCACGCTCTCTGGTCATCGTGGAGAATGCGCGGTCGAAGTCGTCGGCACCCCCCACCTCGGCGAACTGAAGGTGAACTCCCAGAGTCCGTGCCGCGGCCTCCGTCCCCTTCAACATCTCTTGGTTCGTACGCTCGCCGAAGGCGCCTGGATGCCAGAGGGCCGCTACACGGGAAACCTTGGGCAGCGCTTCCTTGAAGACCTGAAGACGCTTGGGGACCAGCTCCGGGCCGAGAAAGGTCAACCCTGTGATGTTCCCACCCGGCCGCGCGAGGCTGGCCACCAGCCCATCTCCGATTGGATCGCCCATAACCGGCGCGACGATAGGGATCGTGGTGGTTGCTTGCCGTGCAGCGCGAGCTGCTGGCGTATTTGGCGCGACGATGAGGTCGACCTTGAGAGCGGCCAGTTCGGCCGCCAGATCCGGGAGCCGCTCCATCTTCCCTTCCGCCGCTCGGTACTCGATGACAATGTTCTGACCTTCCACATAGCCATGCTCGCGTAGTCCTTGTCGGAATGCGGCGAGCACAGCCCGCGTCTCTGGAGATTCAGGCGAGCCGGTCACCAGGTAACCTATCCGTGGGACTTTTGCCGCCTGCTGGGCGGAGGCGGCAAGCGGCGCGGCGAAGAAGTTGCCAGCCAGCATGCCGAGGAAGGCCCGACGTGTGGTCACTGGATCACCTCATCCGCCCGCTGCAGCAGCGATGGCGGGATGGTCAGCCCAAGCGCTTTCGCGGTCTTGAGGTTGATGACCAGCTCGAACTTGGTGGGCTGCTCGACCGGCAGGTCGCCGGGCTTCGCGCCCTTGAGAATCTTGTCCACGTAGGTCGCGGCGCGCCGAAACACATCAGCAACGTTCGCTCCATAGGCCATAAGGCCCCCGGCATCGACAAACTCCCTCGATGTGTACACTGCCGGGAGCCGGTTCTTGGCCGCCAGGGCCACGAGGCGTCTGCGCTCAGTGAGGAACATGGCGCTTGGCAGCACAGTCAGAGCACCCGCGCGCGCCCTGGTCATGTCCGAGAAGGCCCTGTCGAAGTCCTCCGGCCCTCGCCCTCGCGCCTCAACGAATTGAAGCTGCACCCCCAGCGCCCGCGCCGCGACTTCTACTCCCTTCAGCATGTCCTTGTCCGTGCGTTCGCCGAGGGCACCTGGACGCGAGAGGACAGCGACCCGACTGACCCCCGGAACGGCCTGCGTGAGCAGTTCGAGACGCTTGCCGACTAACTCCGGACCGAGGCCGCTGAACCCCGTGACATTGCCGCCCGGCCGCGCAAGGTTGGTGACGAGCCCGCTCGTAACCGGATCACCAACACCAGTGAAGACAATGGGGATAGTCTTGGTCGCCTGCATGGCCGCCAGGGTGGCCTGTGTGCTTCCGCCCACGAAGATGACATCAACCTTGAGCGCAACCAGTTCAGCCGCAAGAGCGGGGAACCGCTCGCGCTTCCCCTCGGCATCGCGGTATTCGATCACGACGTTGCGGCCCTCGACGTAGCCGAGGTCACGCAGTCCTTGACGGAAGGCCTCTGGCAGGTGGGGATTAGCGACCAGGTTGGGCGCCAGGTAGCCTATTCGAGCGATCTTGGCCGCCTGCTGCGCCGTGGCGGCGAGCGGCGCAGCAAGGAGGAAGACGGCAAGGAGGGCGATCAGCGGCACCCTCACCCCGGCCCTCTCACTCACTGAGGGAGAAGGAGTCTCGGTTCCTCTCACCTGATCACCTCGTCGGCGCGGAGCAGCAGCGACTGCGGGATGGTCAGCCCGAGGGCTTTCGCGGTTTTGAGGTTGATGACGAGCTCGAACTTGGTCGGCTGCTCGACAGGCAGGTCCGCGGGCTTCGTGCCTTTGAGGATCTTGTCGACGTAATAGGCGGCACGGCGGTAGAGATCGGGAACGTTGGTGCCGTAGGATAAGAAGCCTCCGTGGTCGATTGACTGGCGGTTCCCGTACATGGCGGGCACACGGGCCTTCGCTGCAAGCTCCGCGATCTGTCTGCTGTTGGAGGTCATTACCGGGTGCGGCAGCACGATCAAACCGATGTCGCGATCCTTGGCGATGGCCGCAAACGCCCGGTCGATGTCATCGGAGGTGGCGACCTCCCAATGCTCGGCGCGGAGGCTGAGCGGCTTCACCGCCGTTTGGATTTCCCTCCAGAAGGTCGCATGGGCGGTGGTATGAGAGGCGGCGAGCACGCCCACTCGGGAGATCTTGGGCGCCGCCTCCTTGAGCAAGTCCACCCATTTGGGGCTCACACCCTCCGCCAGATTAGACAGCCCGGTGATGTTGCCGCCAGGTCTTGCCAGGCTGTCAACGAATCCGCTTCCCACGGGGTCGCCGACGACGGACATGACGATGGGAATCGTCCGCGTTGCCCGCTTGCTGGCGGCGACGGCGGGATTGCTTCCGGCCACGATTACATCCACCTTGCGTCGGACGAGGTCGGATGCGAGATCGGGCAGGCGGTCCAGGTGGTCCTCAGCCCACCGGTACTCGATCGAGATGTTCTGCCCGTCCATGCGGCCCAGAGCCTGCAGCCCCTGGAGGAAGGCGTCACGCCTTAGCCGAGCCGCCGCATCGGACGGCGACGCCCAGTCCAGGTATCCGATGCGCGGCCGCGTCGTCGATTGCTGTGCAATGGCGGCGATCGGCGCGGTGAGGAGGAAGACGGTAAGGAGGGCAATCACCGACACCCTCACCCCGACCCTCTCCCTCAGAGAGGGAGAGGGGGCCTGGACCGGCGTCATCGCGTCTTGACCCGGTCGCGCTCTCTCTGGCGCAGCTCGGTGCGGCGGATCTTGCCGCTGATGGTCTTGGGCAGGTCGGCGACGAACTCGACCTCGCGCGGGTACTTGTAGGGTGCCGTGACGGTCTTGACGTGCTCCTGCAGTTCCGCGGCCAGCGCCTCGGAAGCCGTGTGGCCCGGCGCCAGCACCACGAAGGCCTTGACGATCTCGCCGCGGAGCGCGTCAGGCTTGCCGATGACGGCGGCCTCGGCCACGGCCGGGTGCTCCACCAGCGCCGACTCCACCTCGAAAGGCCCGATCCGGTAGGAGGCGCTATTGATCACGTCGTCGGCGCGGCCCACGAACCAGAGGTAGCCGTCCTCGTCCATCGAGGCGCGGTCGCCGGTGATGTACCAATCGCCACGGTGGCAACGGGCCGTGGCCTCGGCATTCTTCCAATACTCCTTGAACATGCCGACCGGGCGCTCCGGCACGACCTGAATGCCGAGGTCGCCTTCGATGCCGCGGGGCAGCTCGCGGCCCTCGTCGTCCACGATCCCGATGCGATGTCCGGGCGCCGTCGGCCCCATTGAGCCCGGTTTCCAGGGAGTCGCGGGAAACGTCGCGGCGACGAGGACGCTTTCCGTTTGGCCGTAGCCCTCGTAGATGTGATGGCCCGTGCCCTCGCGCCAGGCCTCGATGACTTCGGGGTTGACCGCCTCGCCGGCACCCAGGCAGTGGCGCAATGCCGGGAACTTGTATTTCTTGAGCGGCTCCTGCACCAGCATCCGGAAAGCCGTCGGCGGGGCGAAGAAGGTGCTGATTGGGAAGCGCTCGAACATGGCGAGCGTCGCCTCGGGATCGAACTTCTTGCCGCGCGCGTCCCAGACGAAGAGCGCCGCGCCCATGTTCCAGGGGGCGAAGAAGCACGTCCACGCCGCCTGCGCCCAGCCCGTGTCCGAGATGGTCCAGTGCAAATCCTCCGGCGTATTGTCGAGCCAGAACTTGCCCGTGATGATA
>JBKPCB010000045.1:0-11448 GCA_046727155.1 Candidatus Methylomirabilota bacterium
GCCACCGGCCCGCCCTCGGCACGCGCGACGCTCGTGGCTGGAGCGGGCGCCGGCGCTGCGGCTTTCGCGGCTGCGGGCGCCGCCGCGCGCGATGGGCCGCCGCCATCCGCGTCGGCGAAGGTCACGAGCACGGCGCCGACTTTGACCGTCTGACCCGGCTGAACGTGGATCTTCTCCACGCGGCCGCTCATGGGCGAGGGAATCTCGACCTGCGCCTTGTCGGTCTCGACCTCGAGCAGCGGCGCGTCTTCCTCGATGATGTCGCCTTCGTGGACCAGCACGGCGCGGATCTCCGCCTCGGTCAGGCCTTCTCCCAAGTCAGGCAGGACGAAGGGGCGGGACATGGACGGAGTTAGAAGGCGACGGTTTCGCGCGCGGCTGACACGACGCGCGCCACATCCGGTACCGTGGCCTTCTCGCGGGCGAAGCCGACGAACGGCACGTCATAGGCGGTGATACGGCGGATCGGCGCCTCGAGCGAGAGGAAGGCGCCCTCCATGATGCTGGCGGCGATCTCGGCGCCCGCGCCGAAGCTCTTGGGCGCCTCGTGGACGATCATGGCACGTCCGGTCTTGCTCACGGATCGGACCACCGTCTCCCGGTCGAGCGGCGAGATCGTGAGCAAATCGATGAGCTCGGTCTCCACCCCGTCTTCACCGTGGAGCACGTCGGCGGCCTCGCGGCAGACCCGCAGCATGGCACCATAGGTCACGACGGTGAGATCCTTGCCCTCGCGATCGACGTGGGCGCGGCCGATGGGCATCGCCTCGATCTCGTCCGGCACCTCTTCCTTGGCCGCGTGGTAGAGCGCCTTGGCCTCGAAGAAGATCACGGGGTCGGGATCGCGGATGGCACTCACCAGCAGCGCCCGCGCGCTGCGCGGGCCCGAGGGGATCACCATCTTGAGCCCGGGGATGTGCGCGTAGAATTGCTCCTCGCTCTCGGAATGGTGCTCGAGGGCCCGCACGCCGCCGCCATAGGGCATGCGCACGACCATCTGGCAGTGGAAGCGGCCCTGGGAGCGCTGGCGGTAGCGGGCGGCGTGGTTCTCGACCTGATGGAAGCACTGGAAGGCAAAACCCGAGAATTGAATTTCGCAGATCGGCTTGAGGCCATAGAGCGCCATGCCCACCGAGGCGCCGATGATGCCCGCCTCGGCCAGCGGGCTGTCAATCACGCGGTTGCCGCCGAACCTGCGATGGAGGTCCTCGGTGCAGCGGAAGACGCCGCCGTCCACCCCCACGTCCTCGCCGATGACGAGCACGTCCGGATCGCGCTCCATCTCCTGGAGCAGCGCCAGGTTCACCGCCTTGACCATGTTCAGTTTTGCCATCGGCTGGTCCTGCGCTGACCGCGCATCGGGGGAGGATCGGGCGGAGGAACGGGCTGCTCCTCATCGGCTCGGCGTGCGGCGGCGCCGCGCAGTCGCGCTTCGAGCTCGGCGCGCTCCTGCTGCAAATGCGGTGGCAGCTCGCCGTAGGCGTGATCGAACATCCCGAGGGGATCGGCGGCGGCCGTCTCCTCGAAGGCCTTGACGGCGCGAGCGATCTCGGCGTCCACCTGTTCCTCGAGCCCCTGCTCGAAGAGATTCTTCTTCTCGAGATAGGTGACGAAGCGGGTGAGGGGATCCTTGCGCTCCCAGGCCTTGACCTCCTCATCCGAGCGGTACTTCGTGGGGTCATCAGCGGTGGTGTGCACTCCTAAGCGATACGTCACGCATTCGATCAGCGTCGGACCCCCGCCCGCGCGGGCCCGCTCCACGGCCTCGCGGCTCGCCGCGTAGACGGCCAGCACGTCGTTGCCGTCCACCTGGATGCCGGGGAAGCCGTAGGCCAGGGCCTTCTGGGCGATGGTGCGGGAATGCGTCTGCTTCTTGATGGGCACCGAGATGGCCCACTGGTTGTTCTGAATCATGAAGACGATGGGCGAGTGCCAGACGCCGGCGAAGTTGAGCGCCTCGTGGAAGTCGCCCTCCGACGTCGCGCCGTCACCGCAATAGGCCATGACCACCGCGTCGTCGCCCTTGTACTGGATCGCGTAGGCGAGGCCCACCGCATGCGGCAGCTGGGTCGCCACCGGGATGGTGATCGGCAGGTCGCGCTGCTCGGGGCCGGGCTGGCCGCCCTCGAGATAGCCGGCGAAGAAGAGCAGGAATCTCTCGATGGGCCAGCCACGCCAGAGCATGGCGGCGGTCTCGCGGAAGGACGGCACCATCCAGTCCGTCGGGCGAAGGGTGAAGACGCTGCCGAGCTGTGAAGCTTCCTGACCCTTGATGGGCGCGAACGTGCCGATGCGGCCCTGACGCTGCAACCGCAGCATGCGCTCGTCGAGGCGGCGACCCAGCAGCATGGCGCGGTAGAGGCGCTTGAGATCCGCGCCCGACAGCTCGGGCTCCAGCGCGGTGTCCAGGTTGCCGTCGCTGTCCAGGATGGACAGGTACTCGATGGCGAATTGCGGTTCGAGCCGGGTCCTCGGCATGGCGGCGGCCCTCGCGCTCCTATTCTACCCCGGACGACCCTAGCCGGGGTGAGTGAAAGCGGGTATTCTCCGTGCCATGCGCGTCCGGGTTTGGGTTCCTGCCAGCTCCGCCAACCTCGGCCCGGGCTTCGACGCGCTGGCCCTGGCGCTGGCACTCCACAATGAGGTCTATATAGAGGATGGGGACCGCGTGGCCGTTGCCGTGGAAGGTGAGGGCGCGGGGCGGCTGGACGCGGGCGTCAGAAACATCGTTGCCCGCGGAGCGCAGACGGCGTTCGAAGCCGCCGGTCGCCCGTTTCGTGGCGCGACCATCCGCTGCCTCAATCGCATTCCCCTGAGTCGCGGTCTCGGCTCGAGCGCCGCCGCGTGGGTGGGCGGGCTGGTCGGCGCCAATGCGCTGCTGGGCGAGCCGCTCGACCGGGACGCGATCCTGGCCCTGGCCGCCAAGGCCGAGGGTCATCCGGACAATGTGGCGGCGGCCATGCTCGGCGGGCTCACGGTGTCGTGCGTGGTGGGCGAGCGGGTGATCGCCGTGTCTCTGCCGGTGCCGGCCGAGCTTCGCTGGGTCTTGCTCGTTCCCGACACCGAAGGCTCCACGCGCGAGGCGCGGGGCGTGCTTCCCGAGTCCGTCCCGCGAGCCGACGCCGTCTTCAATGTCCAGCGGGTGAGTCTCCTCTTGGCGGCGCTCGGTGGCGCGCGTGCCGATCTGCTCGAGGTCGCGATGAGCGACAGGCTGCATCAGCCCTACCGTCAGCGCCTCTTCCCGTGGCTCGAGAAGGTGACGAAGGCCGCGCAGGACGCGGGAGCGCTCGGATCGGCGCTCAGCGGAGCCGGGCCGTCGGTCTTGGCCATCGTTCGCGACCCACCGGATCGCGTGGCCCGGGCCATGGAAGACGCCCTGCGCTCCTCCGGTGCCTCCGGCAAGGCCATCAGCCTCGCGGTGGACACGGTGGGCGCCCGCTGGGAGAAGACCGGCTAGGCTGGCTGCGCTCCAGGCCGGCCTCGAGACGCTCCGGAGGCGGCCAAGACTTGACTCCTGGTCCGACCGGGCTGTACGATGGCTTGACCGTGATCAAAAGTGATCGGTGGATCAGGCAGATGGCGCTTGAAAAGGGCATGATCAAGCCCTTCGAAGACCGCCAGGTGCGCAAGGGCATCATCTCCTATGGGCTGTCCTCGTACGGCTACGACATCCGCATCGCGGACGAGTTCAAGATCTTCACGAACATCAACACCACGATCGTGGATCCAAAGGGCTTCGACCCGCGTTCCTTTGTTGACTACCAGGGCGAGGTCGCGGTGATCCCGCCCAACTCGTTCGCGCTGGGGCGCTCGGTGGAATACTTCAAGATTCCGCGAACCGTATTGACGATCTGCGTGGGGAAGTCGACCTACGCCCGGTGCGGAGTCATCACCAATGTCACGCCCTTCGAGCCCGAGTGGGAAGGCTACGTGACGCTGGAGATCAGCAACACGACGCCGCTGCCCGCGAAGATCTACGCCAACGAGGGCATCGCCCAGGTCCTCTTCTTCGAGTCCGACGAGGCGTGCCAGACGTCGTACGCGGACCGGCAGGGGAAGTACCAGGGTCAGCAGGGGATCGTCCTCCCGACGGTCTAGACCCGACCGCGGCCCCCGGCATGGGGCCAGGAGGTGAGCGCGCATGGCAGAGCAAAAGAAGAAAGAGACGAAGCCCACTAAGCCCGCCGAGGGAGAGGATGGCGGCGCGGGCAGCGCCGATCTGAGCAAGAAGGGCAAGAAGATCAAGGAAGAGCTGGACAGCCTGCTCGACGAGATCGACGACATCCTCGAGGAGAACGCCGAGGAATTCGTCAAGAGCTACGTCCAGCGCGGCGGCCAGTAGCCGCGCGGAGGCGGGGGACCCCGATGCCGATCTACGAGTACGGTTGCCGTGACTGCGGCGCCGAGTTCGAGAAGCTCGTGTCCGGGAAGGTCGCCGTGGCTTGCCCGTCGTGCGCGAGCGCGCGCGTCATGCGCCGGCTGTCGCTCGTAGGTGTGAGGACCGGCGGAAGCGCCGAGCGCGGCGTTCCCGCATCCGGCGGCGCGTGTTGCGGAGGCGGCGGCTGCGGGTGCCATTAGCGGCGTCATCGCGCGGCGCGCGGTGAGAACGGGGCCCTTCGGGGCCCTTTGAATTTTCCGCGCCGGGCGCGACGACCCAACGCGCCGGGTGCGCTGGACAGCGGCGGGCCCGCCCCATATACTCCCCAGCGTGGACCTCAGGCAGCTCGAGATCTTCGTCAAAGTCGTCGAGCTCGGCTCCTTCTCCAAAGCCGCGGACGCGCTGTACCTCACCCAGCCGACGATCTCGGAACACATCCGCACTCTGGAGGACGAGCTGGGCGTGCGCCTGCTCGACCGCCTCGGCCGCGGCGCCGCCGTCACCAAGGCCGGCGAGCTCCTGCTGGGCTATGCCCGGCGAATGCTGACGCTGCAGCGCGAGGCCCGCCAGGCGATGGACAGCTTCCAGGGGAAGATGAGCGGTGAGCTCCTCGTCGGCGCGAGCACCATTCCGGGCGAGTACATCCTGCCGGCGCTCATCGGCCGCTTCAAGGAGAAATACCCCGAGATCTCCATCACGCTCCTCATTGGGGACAGCCAGGCGGTCGTCGATTGGGTCCTCGAGGGCCGGGCGGAGCTGGGCATGGTCGGCGCGCGGCTGCCCCACCGCAGCCTGGAGTACCGCGAGCTGATGCCGGACGAGATCGTCGTCATGGTGCCGGCCGCGCATCCCTGGAACGGACGCAAGCAGATCACGCTCGAGGAGCTTCGGGGTGAGCCGCTTCTCATTCGGGAGCGCGGGTCGGGGACTCGCGCTGCGCTGGAGGCTGCCCTCGCCGAGGCCGGCACGGATTTCGGTGATTTCCGCATCGTGGGTGAGATGGGCTCGACCCAGGCCATCAAGCAGGCTGTCAAGGCCGGCGTCGGAGTCTCGCTCGTCTCGAAGCGCGCCGTGGAGGAGGAGTGCCGCAGCGCGGCCGCCTGGTGCTTGCGCGTCAAGGACCTCAAGGTCGCGCGCGCCTTTCACCTGGTGACCCACAAAGATCGCAGCCGCTCGCCGCTGGCCGAAGCGTTTCGGGCCTTCCTCGAGGCCGACGCAACCTGACCGCGCGAATCCTTCCCGCGCGGCGGCGTATCCCAATCGCATGGACGGTAACTTGATCGACCCCGCCACGGGCAAGGAGATCCGGCTCACCAGCTACGCGGCCTGCGCGGGGTGAGCGTCGAAGATGGGTCCTGGAGATCTCCAGGACGTGCTCGGAGGGCTTGCTCAGCACACCCATGCCGACCTCTTGGTGGGACTGGGCAAGAGCGATGACGCGGCCGTCTACCGGATCAGCGATGAGGTCGCCATCGTCCAGACGGTGGATTTTTTTCCGCCTATCGTCGACGATCCCTACACCTACGGAGCCGTCGCGGCGGCGAATGCCATGTCCGACGTCTACGCGATGGGCGGCCAGGTGCTCTTTGCCCTCAACATCGCCGGATTTCCCCGGGAGCTCCCCAAGGAGATCATCGCTGCTATCTTCACGGGCGGCGCCGACAAGGTCAAAGAGGCGGGCGGCGTCGTGGCGGGCGGCCACACGGTCGTGGACGCGGAGCCGAAGTACGGGCTGTGCGTCACGGGCCGCGTGCACCCCAAGCGCATCCTGATCAAGGGCGGGCTGCGCCCCGGCCAGCGCCTCTTCCTCTCCAAACCGCTGGGCACGGGCGTGGTGGCCACCGCCAACAAAGACGGCGCCTGTTCTGCCGAGGTATTGAAGGCGGCCGTGGAGAGCATGCTGAGGCTCAACCGCGCCGCGGCCGAGGTCGCGACGGAGACCGGCGCGGTGGGAGCAACCGACATCACCGGCTTCGGCCTGCTGGGCCACGCGGGAGAAATGGTCGAGGCCTCGCGCGCCGGCGTCGCGATTCGCATGAAAGATCTCCCGGTGCTGCCGGGAGCGCTGGCGCTGGCGGAGAAGGGCCACTGGAGCGGCGGCATGAAGCGAAACCGGCGGCACGGCGAAGCCACGTTCGGCGCTCGCGGCGCCCTTGCCCTCGACCCGGCGCTGTCGGAGGCCCAGATCGGCCTGCTCAGCGAATCGGAGACCTCGGGGGGCCTGCTCTTCGCGGTGGATCCGTCTCAGGCCCCGGCCGTGAGAGAGGGATTCAGACGCCGCGGCGAGGCCTGCTGGGAGATCGGCGAGGTTACGAAGGAAATCCGCATCGCCGTCTCGGCATAGCCCCTCTGCGGGGAACGGCTCGGCAACGTGGCGGATCGGCGCCGGGAACTAGCGGGACTGCTGGATGTCGGAGCGCTTCAGAAACTCGATCAGCTTGCGGCGAAGCTCGGGGGGCATGGTGGCTTCTCGGAGACGGCGGGCCGCGTCCACGGTGCCCTTGTAGGTATTCACGAACGCGACGCAGGGGGCGCAGCCCTCGATGTGCCACTCGAGCAGCTCCGCTTTGTCCTTGGGCAGCGAGCCGTCGACATAATCGGCAAGCAGGTCCATGCACTCCGGACAGCCGATGCCTTGTGACGGTTCGTCCATGCGCTCCTCCCGGCAAGTCAGATAGTGCGCTTGCCGTGATGAGACTGTAACACAGCGATCCGCCGCTCGCCACGGATTGCCTTCCCCACGTCCGCCGTGTAGGCTGGGCGCAGCCATGGCCGCCCGTGTGGCCCTGATCTCCCCGTTCGCGTCTCCCTCAGTCCGCGGCAACGCCGTCACCGTCGAGCGCATCGCGCGGGGCCTGCGCGCGCGCGGTGTGGAGCTGAGGGTGTGGGATCTGTCGGGCGTTCCGGAACCATCCGTCGAGCATCAGGTGGGCCAGTACGCACCGACGCTGATCCACGCCTTCCACGCCTTCAGGACCGGCCCGCTCGCGCTACGGCTCGCGCGCCGCGCCGAAATCCCGCTCGTCGTCACGATCACGGGAACCGATGCCAACCACGATCTCTTCGATCCCGAGCGCGCCGCCGTGGTGCGCCGAGTGCTCGAGGGTGCAGCGACCATCACCGTCTTCGATCCGTCCATCATGGCGCGGATCACCCAAGCGCTGCCCGATGTGGCCGCGCGCATCGCCGTGGTGCCCCAGAGCGCCGTGTTCGAAGACGGCGATGCGGCGTGGCCCACGGCCGCCGCGCTCACCCGCGCCCCCGGGCCTATCTTGCTCTTCTCCGCTGGCATCCGGCCGGTCAAGAACCCGCGCTTCCCGCTGGCGCCGCTCGACGGGCTGATCGCAACCTATCCGACTCTCCAGCTTCTCTACGCCGGACCGATCCTGGATCCGCCGGAAGGTGAGGCGCTGCTCCGCGCGCTTCAGGACCGGCCCTGGGCGCGGCACCTGGGGGCCATTCCCCACCCGCGCATGCGCGGGCTGCTCGAAGCCTCGGACGTCGCGCTCAATTGCTCGGTGTCCGAGGGCGGCATGGCCAACTCGGTGCTGGAAGCGCTGGCCCTCGGCCGAGCCGTCCTGGTCTCGAACATCGAAGGCAATCGCTCGCTCGTCGAGGATGGCGTGACGGGCTTCCTCTTCGACACGCCCGAAGAGTTCGCGGCGAAGTGCGATCGACTCCTCGGTGATCCCGCGCTGCGCGAGCGGCTCGGCAAAGCCGGCCGCGAGCGCGTCAATGTCCGGTTCACTCCCGCGCAGGAGCTGGACGGTTACCTCGCGGTGTACGGGCGTCTGGACCCGGCCCTTCGTCCCGCGTGACGGTCGGTCGGCTCCGGCAGTTCCTGGCCCCGAAGGCCATTGCCATCGCGGGCTGTCCGGGCGATCTGAGCCGCCCCGGCGCCCGCCCTCTCGTCTATCTCTTGCGCCACGGCTTTCCGGGCGCCATCTATCCGGTCAATCCGCGCCACGCGGAGATCGGCGGCCTGCCGGCTTTTCCCTCGCTCGCCGACTGTCCGTCGCCGCCCGACATGGTCTGGATCGGGGTGCCCGCGGCCGACGTCGCCGGCGTGCTCGAGCAGGCCGCCGTCATTGGCGCCCGCGGCGCGGTCATCCTGAGCGCGGGCTTCGGCGAGATCGGCGCGGGGGGGCGAGCCGAGCAGCGCCGCATTCTGGCCAGGGCGCGCGAGGCCGGCATCGCGCTGATGGGTCCCAATACCCTCGGCTATGTGAACTGCTGGGACCGCGTGGCGCTGACCTTCTCCTCGGTGGGCGACGTGCCGGCCCTGCTGCCGGGCGCGCTGGGGATCGCGTCACAGAGCGGCGCCCTTGGCGGCGCCCTGCTCAACCGCGCGATCGACCGGCGCGTCGGTGTGAGCGCCATGATCTCGACCGGCAATGAGGCCGACATCACCGTGAGCGAGGCCCTCGAGCACTTCGCCGAAGACGAGCGCACGCGCGCCGTGGCCCTGGTGGTCGAGGGAATCCGCGACGGGGAGCGATTCAAGGCGGCGGCGCGACGCCTGCTCGAAGCAGGCAAGCCGGTGGTGGCGATGAAGCTCGGGCGCTCCCGCGCCGGCGCGCTCAACGCGCTCACCCACACGGGCGCCCTCGCGGGCTCGGCGCGCGCCTGGGAAGCCGTCTGCGCCCAGCTCGGCATCGTCGAAGCGCGGTCGTTCGAGGATTTGACCGACGCGGGGGGCTTCCTCGCGCGAGGGCCGCGCCTCGGCGGACGGCGCGTCGCCGTTGTCAGCTCGTCGGGCGGCGCCGCCATCATGACGGCCGATGAGCTGGAGCGGGGCGGTTTCACGCTGCCGCGGCTCTCGGCGCCGACCTTGCGGGCCTTCGCGCCACTCCTGCCGGCTTACGCTCTCACCCGCGACAACCCGGTGGACGTGACGGCCGGGCTCCCCGAGGACCGCTTCGGCCAGGTCTTGGCCGCCGTAGCGGCCGACCGGCGAATCGACGCGGTCATCGTGACCGTGACCATGGCCACCGGAGCGCGCGCCACGGAGCGAGCCCGGCGCGTCGTCCAACTGTCGGGGGAGACGGACAAGCCCGTCGTGGTGTGCTGGATGGCGGGTGGCCTCGCCGGGGAAGGCGTGCAGATTCTGGACGACGGCGGCGTGTCCTGCTTCCATTCCCCGCGTGGCGCCGTCTTCGCCCTCGCGGCGGCGGCCAGCGCCGCACGGGCACGCGCGCTCGCCGGTAGGCCTCGGGTCCAAGCGCTGCGATTGCGACAGGCGCTGCCGCCGGTAGATGGACCGCTTCCGTATCGAGTGGCGGCCGCGCTGGCGGCCTCAGCTGGACTGCCCGTCCCGCCCGAGGCTATCGTGCACACCGCGGCGGCGGCTGTCGCGGCAGCGAAGCGGATCGGTTTCCCTGTGGCCTTGAAAATCCTGGCGCCGCATCTGGCTCACAAGACCGAGGCGGGTGCAGTGAGACTGGGGCTCGGCGACCGGCGCGCCGTGGCGCGCGCGGCACGAGAGTTGCTTCGATTGGCGAATGGGCGCGCCATCGAGGGGCTGCTCGTGCAGAGAATGGTCCACGGCGCCGAGATGATGCTCGGCGTCACGCGCGATCCGGCCTTCGGTCCGCTGTTGCTGATCGGGGCCGGCGGCGTTCACGCCGAGCTGCTCGCCGATACGGCGTGCCGGCCGCTGCCAGTGTCGCGAGACGACGTTCGCGCGATGCTGAGCGATGTGAAGGCAGTGCGCCTGCTGCGTGGGCATCGGGGGCTGCCGCCCGGGGATCTCGCGGCGCTGGAAGAGGCAGCGCTTGCCGTGGCGCGGCTGGCCGGGGGGCTTGGCCGGCGGCTGAGCGAGCTCGACGTTAACCCGCTCGCCGTGCAGCCCAAAGGGCGCGGCGTCGCGGCTCTTGATCTCTTGATTTTGCTGGATTCGGACACAAATCGTGTCAAGTAGTTGACGGGGTCTGGGGCCGCCTCTATCATGAGGCAACCCGCGGCAGCGGTGAACGTTCCGATCGAAAAGGAGCCTTGAATGGCGCAGCCCTCCGTGCCGGCCCCGAATCAGGAAGCACGCGTTCACGAGTTCGTCGCCGCCTTTCAGACCCTCCGCGCTGAAGTCCGCAAGGTCATTGTCGGCCACGACGATGTCGTCACCCAGGTCTTGATCGGCCTCTTTGCGGGAGGGCACGTGCTGCTCGAAGGTGTGCCCGGGCTGGGCAAGACGCTGCTCATCAAGACGCTGGCCGAGTCGCTCCACCTGTCCTTCTCGCGCATTCAGTTCACGCCCGATCTCATGCCGGGCGACATCATTGGGACGAACATCATCGTCGAGGACGATGAGGGCCGAAAGCATTTCCAGTTCCAGCGAGGCCCGATCTTCGGTCACATCCTGTTGGCGGACGAGGTCAACCGCGCCACGCCCAAGACCCAGTCGGCGCTGCTCGAGGGAATGCAGGAAGGGGCCGTCACCGTATCGGGTCACGCCAATGCGTTGCCCATGCCTTTCTTCGTCCTGGCGACTCAGAACCCGATCGAGATGGAGGGCACCTATCCCCTGCCGGAGGCCCAGCTGGACCGCTTCCTCTTCAAGTTGCGCGTGCAGTACCCGGCCCTCGAAGAGCTTACCGAGATCATCGAGCGCACCACGCACGTGCGCGACGTCCAGGTGCAGCGGGTGATGACGGGCCCCCAGGTGATGAGCTTCCGGGAGCTCGTGCGCGAGATTCCCATCGCCTCCCACGTGCGTGACCTGGCCTCGTTCATCGTGTTGGCGACGCATCCGCAGTGGGACCGGGCGCCGGAGCAAGCGCGGCGTTTCATCCGTTACGGCGCGAGCCCGCGCGGCGCGCAGGCCCTGGTCCTGGGCGCCAAGGTGCGCGCCCTGGCCGAAGGCCGCTACAACGTGGCCGTCGACGACTTGCGTGCCCTGGCGCTGCCCGCGTTGCGCCATCGCATCATCCTGAACTTCGAGGGTGAAGCCGAGGGCGTGGATGTGGATCGGCTGATCGGGGAGATCGTGGAGGCGGCGGAGAGCCTGAGCGGCTCGCAGAAGGAAGTTTTCCTCAAGTAGACAGCGGGAGGGACCGATGCCCGACCGAATGGTC
>JBKPCB010000046.1:0-36204 GCA_046727155.1 Candidatus Methylomirabilota bacterium
CCTGTCGCGCTCGACGCCCTACGGCGCGAACACGCCCTGCAGCCCGCCGGGCTCCGACAAGCGCATCATCCACACCCGGTGGAAGAAGAACACGGCGGGCATGCTGGCGGCCGGCCACACCGAGTGCCGCTACGTCGGCACGGTGTGCGCGTCCTACGCCGTCGAGATGATGAACAAGGTCCGCAAGGCGCTGAGCATCGGCGGGCCGACCTTCATCCACTCGCTCGACCCTTGTCCGAAGGGCTGGGACTACGACCCCATGCTTTCCCACGAGCTGGGCGAGCTGGCCGTCGAGACCGGCATCTTCCCGCTCTACGAGGTCGAGGACGGTATCGTGCGCCACTATGGCAAGACCAAGGCCATCGTGGAGGGCCGGGCGCGCAAGCCCGTGCGGGAATACCTGCTCAAGCAGGGCCGCTTCGCCCATTTCACCGAGGAAGACCTCGGGTACTTCCAGAAGAAGGTGGACGAGATGTGGGAAAAGTGGGAGATCCCGGGCGTGATCCCGTTTCGCCGGGAGTTCTCGGTAAAGTAGCCATCGCTCAATACTCGCGGGGCCAGGCCTCATGCCGCGTCGCGGCGGGGCCTGGCCCTTTTGCGTTTCGGGGGAAACTTCGTGACCTCTCCGCTAGTAGATGATATAAGGCCGTAAGTTCGCGTTCTCTGGCCGTCCGGCGCCTCGCCGAAACAGGAGGAAACGGCATGAATCGTCACTGGCGACGCTTCACCGGGTTGATCGCAGGCCTCGCTCTGATCGTGTCCTTCTCCGGCGCGGCACTGGCGGCCTGGGAGCCCACCAAGCCCATCGAGATCGTCGTGCCCGCCGGCACCGGCGGCGGCGCCGATCAGATGGCCCGTCTCATCTCCGGCATTGCGGAGAAGCACAAGCTCTCCCCGAAGCCGGTCATCGTCGTGAACAAGTCCGGCGGCGCGGGAGCCGAGGGCTTCCTCTACGTCAAGGGCAAGAAGGGCGACGCCTATACACTCGTGATCACCCTCTCGAACCTCTTCACGACCCCCCTGCACACCGGCATCCCGTTCAACTGGCGGGACCTCACGCCAGTCGCCCGGATGGCGCTGGACCAGTTCATTCTCTGGGTGAACGCGGAGACCCCGTACAAGACGGCCAAGGAGTACGTCGACGCGGTGAAGGCCAAGCCTACCCAGTTCAAGATGGGGGGCACCGGCTCTGCGCAGGAGGACCAGATCCTGACGATTCAGCAGGAGCAGGCCCTGGGGATCAAGTTCATCTACGTGCCTTTCAAGGGCGGCGGGGAGGTATGCGTCAATCTCGTCGGCAAGCACGTGGACTCCACCGTCAACAATCCCATCGAGTGCGTGAGCCACTGGAAGGCCGGGCGGGTGCGGCCGCTGGCTGTGTTCGACACGGCTCGCATCGCCGTTGCCGAGTGGAAGGACATCCCAACTGTAAAGGAAGCGCTGGGAGTCGACATCCATTACCTGATGCTGCGCGGGATCTTCGGCGCTCCGGACATGCCAAAGGAGGCGTTGGAGTGGTACCAGGCCTTCCTCAAGAAGATCAGCGAGACTCCCGAGTGGAAGAAGTATATGGAGGAAGGCGCGCTGAAGCCCGCCTTCGCCACCGGCGCCGAGTATGTCAAATGGGTGGAGGAGAACGAGCAGCTGCACAAGGACCTCATGGCCAAGGGGGGCCTGCTGAAGAAGTAGAATGCGCGCCGCGGACATTCTGACGGCAGCGGTGCTGTTCGTGCTCGGCGGCGTGGTCTTCTTCGATTCTCTTCGGCTTGGTGTCGGCTGGGGCACCGACGGCCCGAAGAGCGGATTCTTTCCGTTCTGGCTGGCGATGATCATGATGGCGTCCTGTCTTGGCATCATGGGCCAGGCGGCCCGGCGCGCTCGCGCCGGACAGTTCGTGAGCCGCGATCAGCTGGGGCCGGTGCTCAAGGTGCTCTGGCCCGCCACGCTCTTCGTGCTCGTGACGCAGTTCATCGGCATTTACGTGGCGTCGGCGCTCTATCTCGGCTTCTACATGCGCTGGGTCGGCCACAACTCATGGCGCGCGGTGATCGCGCTGTCGATCTGCCTGCCCGTGGTCACCTTCCTCGTCTTCGAGCAGTGGTTCCTCGTGCCGCTGCCGAAGGGCCCACTCGAAACCTGGCTCGGCTACTAGCGAATGGGTTTCGAGAACCTGTTTCTCGGCTTCCAAGCGGCCCTCAACCACCAGAACCTCTTCTTCGCGGTCGTCGGGATCACGCTCGGCACGATCATCGGAGTGCTGCCGGGCCTCGGCGGCGCCAACGGCGTCGCGATCCTCCTGCCGCTCACCCTGCGAATGCCGCCGACCTCGGCCATCATCCTGTTGACGTCACTCTACTGGGGAGCGCTGTTCGGTGGCGCGATTACCTCGGTGCTGTTCAACATCCCGGGTGAACCCTGGTCGGTGGCGACCACGTTCGACGGCTACCCGATGGCGCGCCAAGGCAAGGGGGGCCAGGCGCTCACGGCGGCCTTCACCTCGTCCTTCGTCGGCGCCCTGTTCTCGGTGGTTCTGATCACGCTCTTCGCCCCCGTGCTGGCGGACGTGGCCCTGCACTTTGGCCCGCCGGAAATTTTTGCCATCCAGTTTCTGACCTTCTCGAGTTTCATCGGCCTGGGTGGTGGAAGCCCGCTGAAGTCACTGATTTCCATCATGATCGGATTCATCCTGGCCGCCGTGGGGCTCGACATCGTGACCGGTCAACTCCGGATGACGTTCGGAATCACCGAGCTGATGCAGGGTTTCGACTTCATCGTCGCGGTGATCGGGCTCTTCGGCATCGGCGAAATTCTATTGACTGTCGAGGAGGGGCTGAGCTTCCGGGGCGTGCGCACCGGCATGAACCTGCGCGTTGTGCTGGATACCTGGAAAACCCTTCCCCGCTACTGGCGCACGTTCTTGCGCAGCGCTTTCATCGGCTTCTGGATGGGCTTCAAGCCTGGCGGCGCGACACCCGCTTCGTTCATGAGCTATTCGTTCGCCAAGCGGTTCTCCAAGCACCCCGAGAGATTCGGCAAGGGCGAGATCGAGGGTGTCGTGGCGCCCGAGACGGCGGCACACGCCGCTGGCGTGGCGGCGATGCTGCCGATGATCACGTTGGGGATCCCCGGGAGCCCCACGGCGGCGGTGATGATGGGCGGGCTCATCATCTGGGGCCTGCAGCCCGGGCCCATGCTCTTCAAGGAGAAGCCCGATTTCGTGTGGGGGCTGATCGCCAGCATGTACACGGGCAATATCATCGGCGTGCTGATGGTGCTGGCATTCGTGCCGTTCTTCGCCGCCATCCTGCGCGTTCCGTTCGCGATCCTGACCCCGCTGATCATCACGGTCTGCGCCATCGGCGCCTACGCCGTGCACAACAGCATGATCGACATCTGGTACATGGTGCTTTTCGGAGTGATGGGCTATGTCTTCAAGAAACTGGACTACCCGCTCGCCCCGCTGGTGCTGGCCCTGGTCCTCGGCGACCACGCGGAGAATGCGCTCCGGCAGAGCCTGATCATGTCGCAAGGCTCGCTCGGCATCTTCTTCACGCGGCCCATCGCAGCGGCGATCACCGCCGTGGGGATCTTCTTCTTCGCGATGCCCGTCATCACCCCCTGGTGGCGTCGCCTGCGCGGCAAGCCGGCGGTGCTCGTCTCCCCGCCGATCGAGCCGCCCGTCGAGTAGTCCCCGGCGGACCGAGACCACATGGGGATCCTTGCCGACCCGCACTTCTGGGCGCGGCTGCTCGAAATCGGCTTCCTGAACCTCTTGCTCTCCGGCGACAACGCCGTCGTCATCGCCTTGGCCGTGCGCGTGCTGCCCCGCCGCCAGCGCCTGCTCGGCCAGATCTGGGGCACGGTGGGCGCCGTCGTGCTGCGCCTGATCTTCGTCGGCGTCGTCAGCGCGCTCTTCCAGATCCCTTACGTCCGGCTCGTCGGCGGGCTCGTGCTGGTATGGATCGCGTTCAAGCTTGTCCAGCCGGAAGAGATCGGCGAGGGCGAGGGGCGTCACGGCGCGTCGTTCTGGGAGGCGATCTGGATTATCATTGTGGCCGACGTGACTATGAGCCTGGACAATGTGCTGGCCATCGCCGCCGCCGCCCGCGGGGACATGCTGCTCGTGACCCTCGGCATCGCGACATCGCTGCCGCTCGTGGTCTGGGGGAGCGGCGTCCTGGCGTCGCTCATGAACCGTCACGCCTGGATCATCTGGGTGGGCGGAGGCCTCCTGGGCTACGTGGCGGGCGAGATGGTCAATGATGATCCCGTGGTCGCGAATCATCTCGGCGCGCTGGGGCAGGCCATCGGTCACGCCGTGCCATGGCTGCTCGCGGCGGGCCTGATCGCGTACGGCTTCTGGATCCATCGACGCAAGAAGAAGTCGCGTGTCGCGTGAACGGGACAGTCATGGGTGCTCTCGTCAATCCTGAGTTCTGGGCCCGCCTCCTCAGCATCCTGCTGATCGATCTGTCGCTGGCGGGCGACAATGCCCTCGTGATCGCGCTGGCCGTGCGTCGTCTGCCGGACCGCCAGCAGTGGCTCGGGCGCGTATGGGGCACGGGGGCCGCCGTGGCGCTGCGGCTGGCCTTCATTGCGCTCGTGACCGCGCTGCTGCGGATCCCGCTGCTCCAGCTCGCGGCCGGCCTCGCGCTGCTCTGGATCGCGCTCAGGCTGGTCCGGCCCGGCGCGTCGGGTGAAGGTCATGTGAGAGGCGGCGGGTCCCTTGCGCAGGCAATCTGGATCATCGTGGTGGCCGACGTGACGATGAGCCTGGACAATGTGCTGGCGGTGGCGGCCGCGGCCCGCGGCGACATGCTGCTGGTGCTGATCGGAATTGGGCTGTCGCTGCCGCTCGTGGTCTGGGGTAGCGGCCTGCTGGCGCGGCTCATGACCCGCCACGTCTGGATCATCTGGGTTGGAGGGGGCGTTCTCGGCTATGTCGCCGGCGAGATGATCACCGACGATCCCCTAGTGCGCCGATGGCTGGGCGGAGCAGCCGACGTGGTGGACGATCCGGTGTCGATCATGCTGGCCGTCGGGATGACCGCGTTGGGTTGGTGGCTGGCCCGAACGGCCGGGCCTCGGCGCGGCGCCGTGGCGGGAGCATAGAGGAATGGCAGAGGCCAAGTCTGGAGGCGACGGCGGCGCGCGCCCGAGAGGCCAGATGGAGATCGAGCCCGTCAAGTCCACCCGGATCTACGAGGAGATCGTCCGCCAGGTCAAACAGCTCATCGGCGACGGTAAGCTCAAATCCGGCGACCGGCTGCCTCCCGAGCGCGACCTGGCCGAGAAATTCATGGTCAGCCGGACCTCGGTGCGCGAGGCGCTGCGCGCTCTCCAAAGCCGCGGGCTGATCGACATCCGGGCGGGAGAGGGCGCCTTCGTAAAGGACATCTCCGTCGAGACCTTGATCGAGCCGCTCGCGCTCGTCATCCTGCCGCACCGCGAGGCCGTCAAGGAGCTTTTCGAGGCGCGCCGCCTGCTCGAGCCCGCCATCGCCGCCCTGGCCGCCCGACGCGCCACGCGCGACGAGATCGCCGAGATGGACCGGATCCTCGAGGAGCAGCACAAGGAGGTCGCGCAGGGTCGCACCGGGGTGACGCAGGACACCGCGCTGCACTCGGCAATCGCCAATAGCGCCCATAACCGGGCCATTACCCGGATCGTGAGCGCGCTCATGGACCTGCTGTCGCAGAGCCGTGAAGAGTCGCTGCTCACACCGGGCCGGCCCACCCGCTCGCATCAGGACCACCGGCGCATCCTCGAAGCCATTCAGCGTCGCGACGAGGTGACCGCCCATCGCGCGATGCTGGATCATCTCATCGCGGTGGAAACCCTGGTCACCGGCGCGCAGGGCGATGAGGGCCGCGGTGGAGGAGCCGGCGCGAAGAAGAAGAAGCCCGGTAAACCGTAGCCGGAGGGGCTGTAAGTGCCCGTTCCGGAAGAAAATTCGTTGACATTGCAAGCCCGTGGCCGTACGATGACCAAATCAATCAGGCCCGAGTCGGGCCTGTATTTTTCTCCGCCAACGGGACCTTTGCCCGGGGGGTCGCAGATGGCGCACGCCAGAGTGCGGAAGCAGTCGGATCGCAAGTCTGCGAAGACCCCGAAGTACGTCTACTTCTTCGCGAACGGCAAGGCCGAGGGCTCGAGCGCGATGCGCCCGCTCCTTGGCGGCAAGGGCTGCGAGCTGGCCGAGATGACCAATCTCGGCGTGCCCGTGCCGCCGGGCTTCACCATCACCACCGAGGCCTGGGCGGCCTATACCTCCGGCGGAAAGAAGCATCCGGCCGGGCTGTGGGGACAGGTGGTCGCCAATCTCGCCCGACTCGAGGCCGCCGCGGGTCGGCGGCTTGGTGATCCGGACCAGCCGCTGCTGGTTTCGGTGCGGTCCGGTGCCCGCGCGTCGATGCCCGGGATGATGGACACGGTCCTGAACCTGGGGTTGAACGACAAGACCGTACTCGGTCTCGCGCGACAGACCCGGAACGAGCGCTTCGCGTGGGACTGCTACCGGCGCTTCATCACAATTTTCGGCGACGTGGTCCTCGGGATCGAGCGCCGGGCTTTCGATGCCCTGCTGGACGCGGCCAAGGCGCGGACCGGAGCCAAGACCGACGCCGACGTCCCGGCCGACGCGCTCAAGGGCCTCGTCACCGAGGGCAAACGGCTCGTCCAGGAGAAAGCGCGCCAAGCCTTCCCCCAGGATCCGACGGAGCAGCTCCGGCTGGCCATCAACGCGGTGTTCGACTCCTGGTGGGCCAAGAAGGCCGTGGACTATCGGCGTATCAACCGGCTGTCGGACGACTGGGGCACGGCCGTGACCGTGATGGCCATGGTCTTCGGCAATCTCGGCGACACCTCGGGCACGGGCGTGTGCTTCTCGCGCGATCCCTCGACCGGGGAGAAGCGCTTCTTCGGCGAATTCCTCGTCAATGCTCAGGGTGAAGATGTCGTGGCGGGCATCCGGACGCCCGAGCCCGTGGACGGCCTCAAGCGCCGTATGCCCAAGGTCTATTCCCGGCTGGTGGCAATCAAGGACCGCCTCGAACGCCACTATCGAGACATGCAGGACATCGAGTTCACGGTGCAGGAGGGGCGGCTGTTCATCCTGCAGACGCGCTCGGGCAAGCGCACGGCCGCCGCTGCGGTGCGCACGGCCGTCGAGATGGCCAAGGAAAAGCTCATCGATCGGAAGACGGCCCTCCTGCGGGTGGAGCCTGCTTCCCTCAATCAGCTGCTGCACCCCATGGTCGATCCCGCCGCCAAGGTGACGTCGATTGCCAAGGGCTTGCCGGCGGCTCCTGGCGCGGCCTCGGGCCAGGCGGTCTTCGATTCCGAGCGCGCGGTGGAATGGGCGCACAAGGGCGAGAAGGTCATCCTGGTGCGCGCCGAGACCTCGCCCGAGGATGTGGCGGGCATGCACGCCTCGGAGGGCATTCTCACCTCGCGGGGTGGGCTGACCTCGCACGCCGCCGTGGTCGCGCGCGGCATGGGCAAGTGCTGCGTGGTGGGGGCGGGCGACGTGATCGTGGACGAGGAGAAGCGGGCCTTCCAGGCCGGCCGCACGCTGGTCCGCGAGGGGCAGGTGATCACGCTCAATGGCTCGACGGGCGAGGTCATGGTCGGCACGGTGCCGCTGATCGAGCCCAAGCTCTCGCGTGACCTCGAGCAGCTGCTTCGCTGGGCGGACGAGACGCGCGCGCTCGGCGTGCGGGCCAATGCCGATACGCCGAAAGACGCTCAGGCCGCGCGCGACAAGGGCGCCGAGGGCATCGGGCTGGTGCGGACCGAGCACATGTTCTTCGGCGAGGAGCGCATCCCCATCGTCCGCGAGATGATCATGGCCAAGGACGAGCAGGCTCGGCGGAAAGCCGTGGACCAGCTCCTGCCGTTCCAGCGGGAAGACTTCGTCGGCATCTTCACCGTGATGGACGGCTACGCCGTGACGATCCGGCTTCTGGACCCGCCGCTGCACGAGTTCTTGCCGAAATACACGGACCTCTTGTGGGAGCACACGCGCCTGGAGGCGCTGGGCATCAATCCGACCCG
This sequence comes from Candidatus Methylomirabilota bacterium, assembly GCA_046727155.1. Classification (GTDB taxonomy): domain Bacteria; phylum Methylomirabilota; class Methylomirabilia; order Rokubacteriales; family CSP1-6; genus DASSSH01. The sequence goes on from JBKPCB010000046.1 coordinate 8,056, forward strand.
CCAGCACCAGCTCGAGGAGCTGATGGCCCGCGTGCAGACGCTCCAGGAGTTCAACCCGATGCTGGGGCATCGCGGCTGCCGGCTGGGCATCACGTTCCCGGAGATCTACGACATGCAGGTGCGGGCCATCATGGAGGCCGCCTGTGCCTGCGCCCGACGGGGGATCAAGGTGCAGCCGGAGATCATGATCCCGCTCACGGGCACCATCGGCGAGATGAAGCTCACGCGCGACATGGCCGTGACCGTGGCCGAGCAGGTCGTGGTGGACATGGGCAACAAGGTGCCGTACTCGGTGGGTACGATGATCGAGGTGCCGCGCGCCGCGCTGATCGCCGGCCGGATCGCCGAGTTCGCGGAGTTCTTCTCCTTCGGAACCAATGATCTGACCCAGATGACGTTCGGCTACAGCCGCGACGACATCGGAAAGTTCCTCCCGTTCTATCTCGACAAGAAGCTGCTGGCCGCCGACCCGTTCGCCGTGCTCGACCAGGAGGGCGTGGGCGAGCTGGTGCGGATCGGAATCGAGCGGGGCCGAAAGGTCCGGCCCAAGCTCAAGGTCGGCATCTGCGGCGAGCACGGCGGCGAGCCGTCCTCGGTGGAGTTCTGTCACCAGGTCGGCATGACCTACGTCTCCTGCTCCCCGTTCATGGTTCCCATCGCCCGGCTGGCGGCCGCCCAGGCGCAGCTCAAGGAGCCGCGGCGCGGCTCCGGAGGAAAGCGACATGGCTGAGTTCAACGGCGTTTACATCCCGGTTCCCACGCCGTTCAAGGGCGAAGGGGTCGCGACGGACCGGCTCAAGTCCAATCTCGAGCACTGGAACCAAACCGGTCTCAACGGCTACGTGATCCTGGGCTCGACGGGCGAATTCCCCATGCTCTCCGAGGCGGAGCGGGATACGGTGCTCGTGGCGGCGCGCGAGGCGATTCCGCGGGGCAAGGCCTTCATCGCGGGGACGGGGACCAACTCGACGCTGCACACGATCCGGCAGACGAAGCGGGCGGCGGAGATCGGGGCCGACGCGGCCATCATCATCACGCCCCACTATTTCACGAAGGGCTTCTCCCAGTCGGCGGCCCAGGTGCGGCACTACGTGGCGGTGGCGGAGGCCTCGCCGATCCCGATCATGATCTATAACTTTCCGCTCAACACGGGGATCAACCTGGAGCCGGATACGGTGGCGCGCATCGCCGAGCACCCGAACGTCTGCGGCATCAAGGATTCGTCGGGGAACATCCCCCAAGCGGCGCAGATCATCCATCTCACGCCCAAGAGCTTCCACGTCCTGGTCGGCGCCGCGGCCGCGCTGCTGCCGTCGCTGGCCATTGGCTCGTCGGGTGGCATCCTGGCCCTGGCCGTCATCGCCGCGCGGGAGTTTGTCGACGTGTACACGCTCGCCAGGCAGGGGCGGTGGGACGAGGCCAAGGAGATCGCCGCGCGGATGATGCTGGCCGACCGGGGCGTCCCGGGACGCTACGGCATCGGTGGCCTCAAGGCTGCGCTGGACCTGCAGGGCCTGTACGGCGGGCCCTGCCGCGCGCCGCTCGGGACGCCGGACGGCGACGCCATCGAGGATATCAAGGAAAGCCTCGCGTCGGCGGGGCTGCTCTAACCGGAGGAGGTGGAGGAGGGTATGGCGGTGAAGCTTTCAGGCGCGCGCATCCTGCTGGAGTGTTTGAAGCGCGAAGGGGTGGACATCATCTTCGGTCTGCCGGGCGGCGCCGTCCTGCCGATTTACGACGCCCTGTACGACTTCGAGGGGCTGCGCCACATCCTCGTCCGACAGGAAGCGGCCGCCGGCCATGCGGCCGAAGGCTATGCGCGGACCACGGGTCGGGTCGGCGTCTGCCTCGTGACCTCGGGACCCGCCGCCACGAACCTGGTCACGGCGCTGCAAGACGCGCTGATGGACTCGATCCCGATCGTCGCCTTCACGGGGCAGGTGCCGACCCACCTCATCGGCAACGACGCCTTCCAGGAAGCGGACAATGTCGGCATCACGCGGTCGGCCACCAAGCACAACTTCCTGGTGAAGGACGGCAAGGATCTCGCGCCCATCGTCAAGGAAGCCTTCTACCTGGCGGCCTCCGGACGACCCGGTCCCGTGCACGTGGATCTGCCCAAGGACATCCTCGTGAAGGAGTGGCCGTACGAGTACCCGCAAACCGTCCACCTGCGCTCGTACAACCCGACCTACGAGGGGCATCCCGGCCAGATCAAAAAGGCGGCGCGATCGCTGGTGCGCGCCAAGCGGCCCGTGCTCTACGTGGGTGGGGGCGTGATCTCGTCCGACGCCTCGGCCGAGCTGCGCGAGCTGGCCGAGCTCACCCAGGTGCCGCTGACCCAGACCCTGATGGGTCTGGGCGCCTTCCCCATGGCGCACCCACTGTCGCTCGACATGCTTGGCATGCACGGCACGTACTACGCCAACATGGCGGTCCACCACTCGGACTGCCTCGTGGCGATCGGCGCCCGCTTCGACGACCGCGTCACCGGGCGGGTGGACGCCTTCTCGCCCAACGCCGAGATCATCCACATCGATATCGATCCATCGTCCATCTCGAAGAACATCAAGGTGGACATCCCGATCGTGGGCGACTGCAAGCGGGTGCTGACCCGGCTGGTCGAAGCCGTGCGGCAGGAGCTGAAGGAGGAGGTGCCGCCGGCGGTGGCCGAGGGCCGCAGGCAGTGGGCCCAGCAGATCGCGGAGTGGAAGCGCGATTTCCCGCTCCGCTACGACTGGGACGATGAGGTGATCAAGCCGCAGTACGTGATGCAGGAGATCTCCAACCTGACCCAGGGCGAAGCCTTCGTCGTCACCGGCGTGGGCCAGCACCAGATGTGGGCGGCCCAGTACTATCGCTTCAAGCACCCGCGGCGCTGGTGCACGTCCGGGGGACTGGGCACGATGGGCTATGGCCTGCCCACCGCCATGGGTGTCCAGGCGGCCCACCCGGGAAAGCTCGTCGTCAACATCGACGGCGACGGCTCCTTCGCGATGAACAGCCAGGAGCTGGCCACGTGCTTCACCGAGGGGCTGCCGGTCAAGACGGTGATCATCAACAATAGCGGGCACGGCATGGTGCGCCAGTGGCAGCGCATCATCTACAAGGAGCGCTACTTCGCCATCGACCTGCCCGGCGTCCCCGACTGGGTCAAGCTCGCGGAGGCGTACGGCTGCGTCGGGCTCCGGGTCACCAAGCCGAGCGAGGTGGTGCCGGCCATCGAGAAGATGCTCAGCACGCCGGCGCCGGTCGTGCTCGACGTGTGCGTCGACAAGGACGAGTGCGTGTTCCCGATGGTGCCGGCCGGCGGCGCCAACAAGGACATGATCCTGGCCCCGCCAAACCGCGAGGTGAAGGAGCGGGCCGCGAAGTCGCAGACGGGCTTTTAACCAGAAAAGGGGCGGAGCGTGGCTGAGCCTGGCGAGGTACAGAAGCACACGATCGCCGTGCTCGTCGAGAACAAGTTCGGCGTGCTCTCGCGCGTCGCCGGGCTCTTCTCGGCGCGCGGCTACAATATCGAAAGCCTGTCGGTCGGAGAGACGCTCGATCCGACGGTCTCGCGGATGACGCTGGTCGTGACCGGCGACGCGTTCGTGATCGAGCAGGTGATCAAGCAGCTCCACAAGCTGATCGACGTCATCAAGGTGACGAACCTCAGCGAGGAGAACCACGTGGAGCGCGAGATGCTGCTGATCAAGGTGAACGCCGAGCCGGCGTCGCGCGCCGAGATCCTCCGCATCGGGGACATCTTCCGCGCCAAGGTGGTGGACGTGACGCCCAACACCTACACGCTGGAGGTCACCGGCGAGGAGTCGAAGATCGAGGCGATCATCGAGCTGCTGCGGCCGTTCGGGATTCACGAGGTGGTGCGCACGGGGAAGGTCGCGATCGCGCGGGGGCCGAAGACGCGCCTCCGGAAAGTGGAAGAGAAGCTGGGCAAGCCGCGCCCGACCGCGGCCCCGCAGAGCGACGACCCCAAAGTGGTCGGCTTCGCGGACTAATCGAGGCACAGGGAGAGAGACGATGCCAGCCAGGATCTACTATGACCAGGACGCCGACCTCGGCCTGCTGCGCGGCAAGAAGATCGCCATCATCGGGTACGGCAGCCAGGGCCACGCCCATGCGCTGAACCTCAAGGACTCGGGACAGGACGTCGTGGTCGGCCTCTACAAGGGCTCCAAGAGCTGGCCCAAGGCCGAGAAGGACGGCCTCAAGGTGATGACGGTCAACGAGGCCGCGGCGGCGGCCGACATCATCATGATCCTGCTGCCCGACCAGAGCCAGCGTCAGGTCTACGAGGAGTCGATCAAGGGGACGCTCGGCAAGGGCAAGACGCTGATGTTCGCCCATGGCTTCAACATCCACTTCAACCAGGTGGTGCCGCCGCCGGACGTGGACGTGTCCATGATCGCGCCGAAGGCGCCGGGCCACGTGATGCGCGACCTCTTCACCCAGGGGCCGGGCGTGCCGGCGCTCGTGGCGGTGCACCAGGACGTGTTGGGGAAGGCGCGGGACACGGCGCTGGCCTATGGTCGGGGCGTCGGCTGCACGCGGGCGGGCGTTATCGAGACCACATTCAAGGAAGAGACCGAGACGGATCTCTTCGGCGAGCAGACGACGCTCTGCGGCGGCGTGTCGCACCTGATCAAGGCCGCCTTCGAGACGCTCGTGGAAGCCGGCTATCAGCCCGAGATCGCCTACTTCGAGTGCATGCACGAAATGAAGCTGATCGTGGATCTCTTCTACCAGGGTGGGCTGGCCTACATGCGCTACTCGGTCTCCGACACCGCGGAGTACGGCGACTATTCGCGCGGACCGCGGATCATCAACGAGCAGACACGGGCCGAGATGCGGAAGATCCTGGACGAGATCCAGTCCGGCCAGTTCGCGCGCGAATGGGTGCTCGAGAACCAGGCCCATCGCGCCGGCTTCCTGGCGATGCGCAAACGGGACGCGGAGCACCCGATCGAAGAGGTCGGCGGGCGCCTTCGGAAGATGATGTCATGGATCAAGCCGCCGCGGATGTGATGACGCCGGCGCGGCGCCTTCGCGCGTGAGAATCCCCGTCGCCGCCGAGGGCTGGCCCTTTGTCTTCGCACCCGCGGCGGCTGCGTGTATTCTGGCCTGGATGGGATGGTGGCCGGTCGCCGTGCTCTGCGCGGCGGCGGCCCTGGCCTGCCTCGGCTTCTTTCGCGATCCGGAGCGCCGGCCGCCCGATGTGCCGGGCGCGCTGGTGGCGCCGGCCGACGGCCGGGTGATGGGCATCGTCGAAGTGAACGATGCCTGGGTCGGCGCGGCGGTGAGGATGTCGATCTTCCTCTCGCCGCTGGACGTCCACGTCAACCGGGCGCCGGCGGCCGGGCTGGTTCGCGCGGTCGATTACGCGCCGGGACGCTTCCTGGCCGCGTACCGTGCCGAGGCCTCCGAGCAGAACGAGCGCTGCACGGTCGCCCTGGAGGGCGACAGCGCGCGGGTGGCGGTGAGGCAGATCGCGGGCGTGCTGGCTCGGCGGATCGTCTGTCGGGTGCGCCCGGGTGACAAGCTGGCGCTGGGTGAGCGCTACGGGTTGATCCGCTTCGGGTCTCGGACCGACCTGATCGCGCCGCGCGGTATCGAGCTGCGGGTGCGGGTGGGGGAGCGGGTGCGTGGGGGAGAATCAGTCATGGGAGTGCTGAGATGAGACGGAGACACGTGGGCGGGGAGAGCGCCCGCAGCGCCCGCCGGCGCAAGTGGCAGGAGCTGCGCGCGAACCCGCGGCGCGGCGTTTTCCTGCTGCCGAGCCTGCTCACCAGCGGCAACCTGTTCTGCGGCGTCCTCGCCATGATCCTGACGACTCAGGCGCGCTTTGTCGAGGCGGCTGTGGCCGTCTTCGTGGCCATGGTGCTCGATGTCCTGGACGGCAAGGTGGCGCGCCTCACCAAGACCACGACCCAGTTCGGCGTCGAATACGACTCGCTGGCCGATGTGGTGTCTTTCTGCGTGGCGCCGGCTTTCCTGCTCTATACCATCGCGCTGTCCAAGCTGGGGCGGGCCGCCTGGGTCGGCGTCTTCCTGTTCGTGATCTGCGGCGCGCTCAGGCTGGCGCGCTTCAATGTCTACTCCGGCGTGACGGACCGCCGCTACTTCGTGGGGCTGCCCACACCCGCGGCGGCCGGTATCGCCTGCTCCACCGTCCTGGTGCTTGAAGGACAGGAGATCGGACGCTGGGAGGCCATGGCCATCGCGGTGGGCACCGTGGCCGTGGCCCTGCTGATGGTCTCGACGTTCCGCTATTACAGCTTCAAAGAGATCGATTTCGCCCGGCGCCGGCCCGCCGGGGTGCTGGTCTCTCTCGTGGTCGCGGCGCTCATCGTCTACATGGACTGGCAGTGGTTCCCGTTCCTGCTCTTCTCGATCTACGTCCTGAGCGGCCCTTCGCGCCCCGTGTGGGCGCGTCGGGGGGACGCGGCGGCGGCGATCGAGCAGGGAACCAGGGACACCCAGTCAGGGTAGCGGAGGATAGGCAATGGATCGCGTGATCATTTTCGACACGACCCTTCGGGACGGTGAGCAGGCGCCCGGATTTTCGATGAACGCCTTGGAGAAGCTGGAGATGGCGCGCCAGCTCGCCCGGCTGAACGTCGATGTCATCGAGGCCGGCTTCCCGATCTCGTCGGACGAGGATTTCGAAGCCACGCGCGAGGTGGCGAGGCAGGTGGGCTCCGCCGAGGGCTCGCCGATCATCTGCGGCCTCTCCCGCGTGGGCCTCATGGACATCGACCGCTGCTGGGAGGCGGTCAAGTACGCGAAGCGCCCGCGGATCCACACCTTCGTCGCGACGTCGGACATCCACCTCAAGTACAAGCTGCGCAAGAGCCGCGCCGAGGTGCTGAAGGCGGCCGTCGAGGCGGTGAAGCACGCGCGCGCGTACTGCGGAGACGTGGAGTTCTCGCCCGAGGACGCCTCGCGCTCTGATTTCGATTACATGTGCGACGTGCTGGAGGCCGTCATCGACGCGGGGGCCGGCACCATCAATATCCCGGACACCGTAGGGTACGCGATGCCGCGGGAGTGGGGCGAGCGGATCGCGCGGATCCGGGAGCGGGTCAAGAACAGCGCGAAGGCCGTCCTCTCGGTCCACTGCCACAATGACCTGGGTCAGGCGGTGGCCAATTCGCTGGTCGCCATCCAGAACGGGGCGGGGCAGGTCGAATGCACCATCAACGGCATCGGCGAGCGCGCGGGCAATGCCTCGCTGGAAGAGATCGTGATGGCGCTCAAAACCCGCAGGGATTTTTTCGGCGCCGACACGCGGGTCAACACCCAGGAGATCTTCCGCAGCAGCCGGCTGCTGTCCCACATCACCGGCGTCCACGTCCAGCCGAACAAGGCCGTGGTGGGGGACAACGCCTTCGCCCACGAGGCGGGCATTCATCAGGACGGCGTGCTGAAGGAAAAGCTCACCTACGAGATCATGCGGCCCGAGGACATCGGGCGCGCGGCCAACAAGCTGGTCATGGGCAAGCACTCTGGCCGGGCCGCCCTGGCCTCGCGGCTCAAGGACCTGGGCTTCGAGGTGGTCGATGCCGAGCTGGGCAAGGCCTTCAAGAAGTTCAAGGATCTGGCCGACAAGAAGAAGGAGATCTTCGACGAGGACTTGATCTCGATCATGAAGGACGAGATCGCCCACGTGCCGGAGACCTACGTGCTGGACTACTTGCACATCATCAGCGGCACCGGCGTGATCCCGTCGGCGACCGTGCGGCTCAAAAAGGAAGACCAGGTGTTCCAGGATTCGGGAGTCGGTGACGGGCCGGTGGATGCGGTACTCAATGCCATCGACGCCATCACCGGGCTCAAGGGCCGCTTGCAGGATTACCAGCTGCGGGCGGTGACGTCGGGCAAGGACGCCCTCGGCGAGGTGTCGGTCAAGGTGGATTTCGACGGCACCGTAATGCCCGGCAAGGGCAGCTCGACGGACGTGATCGAGGCCAGCGCCCGGGCCTATCTGAACGCGCTCAACCGGCTCGTGCATCCCGCGACGGGCCGGAAGGTCCAGGAGATCGGCCCGTAGGGTCGGCGGAGGAAAGGTACGGCGCAGTCATGGCGATGAAACCCCGCTGATGGCAATCCGCAAGATCGCGGTCCTGGCCGGAGACGGCATTGGGCGGGAGGTCATCCCGGAGGCCCGGAAGATCCTCGAGATCGTCGCCAAGGCTACCGGGGAGTCTTTCGAATTCGAGACAGGGCTTTGCGGCGGCGCGGCCATCGACGCCAGCGGCGATCCGCTGCCCGACTCCTCGCTCCGGCTCTGCGAGGAGAGCGACGCCATCCTCTTCGGCTCCGTAGGCGGGCCCAAATGGGACAGCCTGCCGCAGGAGCAGCGCCCCGAGCGCGGGTTGCTGAGGATCCGCAAGGAGCTCGACCTCTTCGCCAATCTGAGACCCGTCAAGTGTTTCCCGATGCTGGTGGACGCCTCCCCGCTCAAGCGCTCCGTGGTGGAGGGCACCGACCTCATGGTCGTGCGCGAGCTCACGGGCGGGCTCTACTTCGGCGAGCCGCGGGGGCGGGAAGGGTTTGCCGACGGCGGCGAGCGTGCGGTGAACACGATGAGCTATACCACCCGCGAGATCGAGCGGGTGGCGCGTGCGGCGTTCGACGCGGCCATGAAGCGCCGCAAGCGCCTGGCCTCGGTGGACAAGGCAAACGTGCTGGTCGTCTCGCAGCTCTGGCGCGAGGTGGTGACCCGCGTAGCGAAGGAGTACCCGCAGGTGACGCTCGAGCACGTGCTGGTGGACAATTGCGCCATGGCCCTGGTCAATCAGCCCACCCACTTCGACACGATCGTGACCGAGAATACCTTCGGCGATATCCTGTCCGACGAGGCGGCCATCCTGGCGGGTTCGATGGGCATGCTGCCGTCGGCCAGCCTCGGCGGTCGCGTCGGGCTCTTCGAGCCGGTACACGGGACGGCGCCCGATATCGCCGGCCAGGGCATCGCGAATCCCATCGCCGCGATCCTCTCCGCGGCCATGCTGCTCAGATACGCCTTCAGCCTGGGCGCCGACGCAGACCGGATCGAGGCCGCCGTGCTGCGGGTGCTGGAGCAGGGGCACCGGACCAAGGATATCCACGCGCCCGGCGCCACGCTGACGGGCACCGTGGAGATGGGCGACCTGATTGGCCGGGAAGTCGAAAAGTCCTATTAATACGGCGCGATGAAGCGGAGACACTGAGGCATGGCATCAGGGCTGATCGTGGCGGTGGTCGGCGCGACGGGGGCGGTGGGGCAGACGACCCTCAAGATTCTCGAGGAGCGGAAATTCCCCGTCCGCGAGCTGCGCGCCTTCGCCTCAGAGCGCTCCGTGGGCAAGACCGTCACTTTCAAGGGCGAGAAGATCCGCGTCGAGAAAGTCGGGCCCGAGGCCTTCAAGGGAGTCGAGGTGGCCCTCTTTTCGGCCGGCTCGGCCCAGTCCAAGGAATATGCCCCGCTCGCCGTGAAAGCCGGGGCCGTGGTGGTGGACAAATCCAATGCCTTCAGAATGGATCCGACGGTGCCGCTGGTGGTGCCGGAGATCAATGCCCATGCCGTGATGGGGCACCGCGGAATCGTGGCCTGCCCGAACTGCACCACCATCGTCACGGTGATGCCGCTCAAGCCGCTCCACGAGGTGGGGCGACTGCGGCGTGTCATCGCCACGAGCTATCAGGCCGTGTCGGGTGCCGGCGTCAGGGGAGTGGAAGAGCTGCGCAGCCAGACCTTGGCCTGGGCGCGGGGCGAGGCGATCACGCCGAAGTTCTTCCCCCATCCCATCGCCTTCAACGTCATTCCGCATATCGACAAATTCGGCGAGGGCGGCTACACCGGCGAAGAGCTGAAGCTGGTCAACGAGGTGCGAAAGATTCTCGAGCTGCCCGACCTGCCGGTTTCGCCCACGACGGTGAGGGTGCCCGTGTTCACGGCCCATTCGGTGGCCGTCAATGCCGAGACCGAGGTCAAAGTGAGCCGCGAGCGTGCGCGGGAAGCCTTTGCCGCGTTCCCCGGGCTCAAGCTCTGGGATGAGCCGGCGGAGAACCGTTATCCCATGCCGGTGGCCGTGGAGGGTCAGGACGACTGTTTCGTCGGGCGGGTCCGAGAGGATCTGTCCCTGCCCAATGCGCTGAACTTCTGGGTGGTGGGCGACCAGCTCCGCAAAGGCGCCGCGCTCAACGGGATTCAGATCGCCGAGCTGCTGATCCGGTAATCCCACGCGTACTCTCCGGCTCACCCTCGCCTACGACGGCACCGACCTTCACGGCTGGCAGTCCCAGCCGGACCAGCCCACCGTGCAGGGCCTGCTCGCCGCGGCCTGCGCGCGGATCCTCGGCGCGCCCCACAAGATCGTCGGCGCCAGCCGCACCGACGCCGGCGTCCATGCCCTCCGCCAGGTCGCCAGTCTCGCCACCGACTCGCCCATCGCGCCGGCTGTCCTGGCGCGCGCGCTGAACGCGCTGCTGCCGGATGCCGTGCGCGTTGTGGACGCCGGCGAGGCGCCGACCGGATTCAACGCGCGCCGCGCCGCCCGGGGCAAGCGGTACGCCTACCTGATCGACCGCGCGCCGGTCGCCGATCCATTTCTTCGCCGCTACGCCTGGCACCTGCCCTACGCATTGGACGCCGCCGCCATGGCCAAAGGGATGGCGGCTCTGCGGGGTGCGCACGACTTTTCCGCCTTCTGCGCGTCGCCGGGCCGCGGGCGCACTCCCAGATGCACGGTGCGCTCGGCGCGCATCGTGAGGCGTGGGGCGCGGCTCGCGATCCTCATCTCCGCCGACAGCTTTCTCCACCACATGGTGCGCAATGTGGTGGGAAGCCTGGTCGAGGTGGGACGGGGCGCAAGGCCGCCCGAATGGATGGCGGAGGTCCTGGCCGGCCGCGACCGCGCCCTTGCCGGACCCACCGCGCCGGCCCATGGCCTCGTGCTCGTGCGCGTGATGTATGGAGACGGCCGGTGAATCCCGGTTCAGGCTCTGGGACGGACGCCGACGGGCCAGTCGAGCCTTCCCGAGACAGGGGATTCAGATCGAGGAAGCGGCAGGACCATGCCCTGGTTTTGATCGAGGAGCTTCGCTCGAGCCTCGATGACCTGGCGAAAGTGAGGCGCATCCTGCTGGAGTTGGGGAGGTTTTATGATCCCATCCTGGGCGGAGCCATCCTCGGCATCGAGCACGGAAAGCGGATCGTCGACCTTGTGGAGGCGGGACGCCGGGCAGAGGCCGAGGCTCTGATCCAGGAGCGCTACGAGCTCTACATGAAGGATCGGGCCCACCTGGGCCGCCATGAGGACGGCTGACGCTTCTCCGGATCCACCGGCTTCTAGCGCGATGCGCCGTAAGTATGCGTAGGATTTGCTTGACAGCGGAAGGCGCCGCTCCTAGAATTCCGGGCAACTAGCGAGCAATGAAAGCAAAAGCCAGTATGGGCTCGCTCGCTCCACGCAGTGCCGGCAGGAACACGGTCGTGCCAAACACATCACACAGTGAGGTGTTGCCATGAGTTTGTCGCGGCGCGATTTCCTCAAGTACGCGGGGTCGGCGGGCGCCGGCGTCGCGGTAGGCGCGGGCACGCTTGACCTCAAGCCCGTGGCGGCCGCCGCCACCACGCTGAAGATCAAGGAAGCCAAGGTGCACGCTGGGGTCTGTCCGTATTGCGCGGTGGGATGTATCCAGCTGATCTATTCGAAGGGTGACACGATCATCGACATCGAGGGGCATCCGGACACGCCCCATACCCTGGGCCGCCTGTGCCCGAAGGGCGCCGCCACCATCCAGCTCTCCAATAACCCGCTGAGGCCGACGAAGGCGCTGTACCGCGCGCCGGGCTCCGAGAAGTGGGAGGAGAAGCCGCTCGATTGGATGTACGAGCAGATCGCCAAGCGCTACTACGACACCCGCGAGAAGTATTTCATCGAGAAAGAGAAGGACAAAGACGGCAACGAGGTCACGGTCAATCGCCTCGAGGCCATCGCCTCGCTCGGCTCGGCCTGCATCGACAATGAGGAGTGCTATCTCCTCAGCAAGCTGAACCGCACGCTGGGCATCGTCTACCACGAGCATCAGGCCCGAGTCTGACACTCCGCCACGGTCCCAGCTTTGGGGACCACGTTCGGGCGGGGGGCGATGACGACCAACCTGATCGACATCCAGAACTCGGATGTCATCATGGCGACCAGTAACTTCGCCGAGAACCACCCGGTGGGCTTCCAGTGGGTGATGAAGGCCAAGGAGCGGGGCGCCAAGTTCATCCACGTGGACCCGCGGTTCACCCGCACCAGCTCCGTCGCCGACATCCACGTGCCGCTGCGGTCCGGCACCAACATCGCCTTCTTCGGCGGGTTGATGAATTACGCCATCCAGAACAACCTCTACTTCAGGGACTACGTCGTCCACTACACCAACGCCTCGTTCCTCATCGATCCCGGCTTCAAGACCGCCACCGACGGCGGCGGTCTGTTCACCGGCCTCGAGGCGACCGGCAAGGGCGGCAGCGACCCGCACGTGGCCCAGACCTATAACAAGTCCACGTGGAAGTATCAGGTTGACGGCGAGGGAAGCCCCAAGCGGGACCTGACGCTCAAGGACCCCAATAGCGTCTTCCAGCTCCTCAAGCGTCACTACAGCCGCTACACGCCCGAGATGGTAGAGCGGGTCTGCGGCATCCCGAAAGCCAAGTTCGTCGAGGTCGCCAAGCTCTACTGCGGCAACAGCGGCCCCGACAAGACCGGGACGATCACCTACGCGCTGAACCTCACCCAGCACACCAATGGCGTCCAGAACATCCGGGCGCTGTGCATGCTGCAGCTCTTGCTCGGCAATATCGGTCGCCCGGGCGGCGGCGTCACCGCCCTCCGCGGTCACGCGAATGTCCAGGGCGCCACGGACCTCGAGCTGCTCTACCACGAGCTGCCGGGCTATATGGCCATGCCGCTCAGGGACGCGCACCCCGACCTCAAGACCTACCTGGAGAAAGAGACGCCGAAGGGCGGCTTCTGGACGAATAAGCCCAAGTTTTTCGTGAGCCTGCTCAAGGCCTTCTACGGCGACGCGGCGACCAAGGACAATGAATTCGGCTACCAGTGGCTGCCCAAGCGCGCCTCGGCCGACGCCTACAGCCACCAGCACACCTTCGTGGACATGTATAAGGGCAAGATCAAGGGTTTTCTGGCCGACGGGCAGAATCCGGCGGTTGGCGGACCCAATGCCAAGCTGGCGCGCGCGGCCATGCAGCGGCTCGATTGGCTGGTGGTGAAGGACATCTTCATCACCGAGACGGCCGAGGTGTGGAAGACGCCCGGGACCAGTCCCAAGGACGTCAAGACCGAGGTGTTTTTCCTGCCGGCGGCGCCGGCGGCGGAGAAGGACGGGTCGCTGACCAATACGATGCGCCTGATTCAGTGGCACGAGCGGGCGGTCACGCCGCCCGGCGACGTGACCTCGGACGCGGAGTTCTTCACCGCATTGGGAAAGCGGCTGCAGAAGCTGTACGCGGGCTCCAAGAAGGATCGGGACAAGGGCTTCCTGGCGGCGAGCTTCCAGTTCGGCTCGAATCCCAAGGAGCCGGACATGGAGCTGGTGCTCAAGGAGGTCAACGGCTTCGCCACCGAGGAGATCAAGGATAAAGACGGCAAGGTCGTCTACAAGAAGGGCCAGGCGCTCAATACCTTCGCCCACATGACCGACGACGGCAAGACCGCCGGCGGGTGCTGGATCTACACCGGCGTCACTGTCGAGGGGCCGGACGGCAAGCTCATCAACAAGGCCAATGCCCGCAAGCCCGCTGACGAGAAGGACTACCTGGCACACGGCTGGGCGTTCTCTTGGCCGGCCAACCGGCGCATTATCTACAACCGAGCCTCGGCGGACCTGGCCGGCAAGCCGTGGAGCGAGAAGAAGAAGCTCATCTGGTGGGACCCGAACGCCGACGGCCAGACTCCGGACAAGAAGGGCAAGTGGGTGGGGCTCGACGTGCCGGACTTCAACCCCTTCCTGGCGCCCGACGCCAAGAACGGGGACAAGCCGTACATCATGCGGGCCGACCTGGTCGGCGCCTTCTTCGGCCCGCTGAACGACGGGCCGTTTCCGGAGCATTACGAGCCGGTCGAGTCGCCGACAAAAAATCTGCTGTCCAAGCAGCAGAACAACCCGGTGGTCAAGATCTGGAGCGTTCCCGACCACAAGAACGACATCGTGCCATTGGGCTCCAAGGACTATCCGTACGTGATCACGACGTACCGGCTCACCGAGCATCACCTCTCCGGCGTCATGTCGCGGTACCTGCCCATGCTGGCCGAGCTGCACTACTCCCACTTCGCCGAGATCAGCAACGAGCTCGCCAAGGAGCTGGGGATCGCCAACGGCGATCGCATCACGGTGTCGACGCCGCGCGGGAAGATCCATACCAAGGCCATGGTCACCAATCGCCTGAAGCCCTTCACGATCGACGGGAGGACGGTGCACGAGATCGGGGTGCCGTGGCACTGGGGCTGGAAGGGCATCGAGGCGCTACCCGGCAGCATGGGCGACATCACGAACGACCTCTCGGCAACGGTCGCCGACCCCACGGTGTACATCCAGGAGACCAAAGCCTTCCTGTGCAACGTGCAGAAGGGGGAGGTGTAGCCATGGCCCGCACGCTGGCGATGTTCACGGACACGTCGCTCTGCATCGGGTGTCGCGCGTGCCAGGTGGCGTGCAAGCAGTGGAACGAACTGCCGGTGGAGCAGCCCGAGTGGACGGGCTCCTACCAGAACCACGCGCACTTCACGGACAAGACCTATCGCCTGGTCCGCTTCATCGAGAAGCCCAAGGAAAACGGCGAGCTGCAGTGGCTGCTGATGTCCGACGTCTGCAAGCACTGCGCCCAGGCCGGCTGTCTCGACGCGTGCCCGACCGGAGCCATTTACCGGACCGAGTACGGCACCGTCAACATCAATCAGGACGTGTGCAACGGCTGCCGGTACTGCGTCAGCTCGTGCCCCTTCGGAGTGGTGTCCTTCAACCACGACACGGGGCGCGCCAACAAGTGCACGTTCTGCAACGACCGCATCCACAACGGGCTCGGGCCCGCCTGCGCCAAGACCTGCCCGACCGACTCGATTCAGTTCGGCTTCCGCGACGAGCTGGTCCCCAAGGCCGAGAAGCGGGTCGCCAAGCTCAAGGAGCAGGGCTTCGCCGGCGCCCATCTCTACGGCGCCGACAGCAAGGGCCCCTTGGGCGGGCTCAACGCCTTCTTCCTGCTGCTCGACAAGCCGGCCACCTACAATCTGCCGGACAAGCCGCAGCTGCCCCAGCGCAACGTGCTGGCCGACTCCGTGTTCTCCGTCGGGTCGGCCCTCCTCGTCGGCGTGACGGCCATCCTGGCGTTCCGCGAGCGGGGCGGAAAGGGGGACGGCCATGCTTAAGCCTCCCGAGTGGCACATGCTGATCGTCTGGTATTTCTTCCTGGGCGGCATCGCGGGGGGCGCATACTTCACCGCGGCCATCGCCGACAACTTCGGCAGCCAGCGGGACCGCGAAGTCGTTCGCATCGGTTATATCCTCTCGACGCTGCTGATCGGGCTTTGCGGAATTCTTCTGATCCTCGATCTCGGCGTCCCGACGCGCTTCCTCAACATGCTCGGTGTCTTCAAGTTCTGGGATCCCATGTCGATCGGGGCCTGGATGCTCGGGGTGTTCGGCCTATTCGCCTTCGTCTCCTCGGTGCTCTCGCTGTCCGGCCGCGAGTCGACGGCCGGCTTCCGCCGCGTCTGGAGCCTGATCGGGACAATCACGGGCTTCTTCCTCGCGAGCTATACCGGGGTCCTGCTGAGCAATAGCGCCCAGCCGTTCTGGAGCGACGGCCGGCTCATGGGCGCCCTGTTCCTCGCCTCCGGCGCCTCCACGGGCATGGCGGCCATCTCGCTGCTGCTCTACCTGTCCGGCGAGTCGGCCGGGGAGGGGTTCAAGAAGGTCAAGCGCGCCGACCGCTTCGCGATGATCTTCGAGCTCCTGGTGCTCGCGCTGTTCCTCGCGTTCCTGGGCTCGGCGGCGGCGCCGATCACCACCGGCCACATGGCCCCGCTCTTCTGGGTGGGTCTCGTGATCGCCGGCCTGGTCGTGCCGCTCGTCATGGACGTGGCCGGCGCCGGCATGGTGCCCGCCGTCGTCCCCGCGCTGCTGGTCCTGATTGGCGGTTTCATCATGCGGTACGTGATCGTGATGGCCAACGCCTGAAGACGGGCGCGTCGAGTCCGAGAGATGCCAGGGGGCCCCGCCACGGGGCCCCTTGTGTTTTCCTCGGGGGGTCGGCACGATAGAGCGGATGAGAACGTACATCCAGGTCAAAGGAGGACGCCTCGAGGAGGTCAAGTCGGAGGTGGTCCGGGAGCAGCCGCTCACGGTCTACGTCAACGGCGACCGCTTCCTGACCCTTCTCTGCTCGCCTTTCCAGCTCGACGCGCTGGTCATCGGCTACCTCTGGATGGAGAAGGTCATCGGTGATCTCAACGAGATCGTCGGGCTGGGGATCTCCGAGGTGGACGGCCGGGCGGACGTGACGCTGACCCATCCGGTGACGCTGCCCACCGAGCGCATCCTGACGTCGGGCTGCGGCGGCGGCATCACGTTCCGCATCGACCCCCGGCTGTTCAGCCGGCTGGACTCGAGTCTGCGCGTCAAGCCGGCCCGGCTCGCGGCGCGTCTCAAGGATCTCTTCGCCGAGGCCGCGCACTACCGCGCCTCACGCGGCATCCACGGCGCCGCGCTCACCGACGGCGAGAAGCTTCTCGTCGTTGCCGAGGATGTCGGCCGTCACAATGCCGTGGACAAGATCAAGGGCCTGGCGCTGCTCAAGGGGATTCCCACGGTGGATCGCATTCTCCTGTCCACGGGGCGCATCTCGTCGGAGATGCTCCTCAAGGCCGCGCGGATGGGTGTTCCGGTGGTCGCTTCGCGGACTTCGCCCACGGAGATGGCAGTGGGCCTGGCCGAGCAGCTCGGCATCACCGTGGTGGGCTACCTGCGCCAGGACGGCCTGAATCTCTACGCGGGTGACGGTCTCGACCTCGAGCCGGCCGGCTGATATGCCCGACTACGCCAAGCTTCTTGGAGAATGGGACGAGGTCTTGGCACGGCGGGGGACCCTCCGAGAGCCGCTCGGATTCTGGAGCGACATTCTGCAGCGATGGGCGGGCTGGAAGCCGCCGGCGCTGCTCCTGCCTCTGCGGTGGAGCGTGGAGGAATGCCGCGCCCGCTGGGAGCGCGGGCAGCCGCTGACGGTGGAGGCGGAGCCGGTGATTCCCGCCGATGCCGTCGAGGACCTGCTCGGGCCCGTGATGGAACGCTTGGCCGCCGACGGTCCGGACGCCGCGGAGGCCTTCCAGCGCTTCGCCGAGGCCTGGGACCGTGGCGAGGTGGGGCCCGGCGTCTTCTTGCCGCGCCCCGACCGCGATCCGGCCATCTTTCTCCAGGAGCGCTTCCGGCTCGCCGCGCATCTGAGCGCATTCCTCGGCCCTACCGCGCTTCGGCCGGCCCTGGAGACCTATTTTGAAGCCACCCGCGTGCTGCCCGAGAGCGCCTGGTCCCGCGGCATCTGCCCGTGGTGCGGCGGCGCGCCGTGCTTCGGCGATCTGATCGAGGACGGTCGCCGGCGGCTTACGTGCTATCTCTGCGCGGGCGCGTGGATGGCGCCGCGGCTGAAATGCCCGTTCTGCGACAGCTGGGATTCCAAGGACATGGTGCGGCTCGTGGCCGAGGGAATCGAGGAAGGCTATTTCATCGAGGCGTGCCGGGTCTGTCGCGGCTATCTCAAAGGCGTGGACCGCCGGCAGCGGTGGAACGCCGGCTCGCCACTCGTCGAGGACTGGAGCTCGCCCCATCTGGATTTCTACGCCGCCCGCGAGGGTTACTGGCGCGCCACGCCCACGTTGTTTCATCTGCTGCCGCCGGATTCGCAGGACTGAGGGCCCCGGGTGAACGCGGTGCTCTTCGACGTCGCGCTGACGGCCTATATCGTCGCGGCCATCTCCGCGGTGGGCTCGCTCTTCGGCCGGCGCGAGCAGCTCAGCCGTTTCACCCTGCTGCTGACCCAGGCCGGCTGGATCTGTCATACCTTCGCCATCCTGGCGCGCGGCGTGGAGCTGCATCGCCTGCCTATCCTCACCCTGGCGGAGGTAGTGTCGGTGGTGATCTGGGCGGCTGTGCTCTTCGAGCTCTGGATCGAGCGGCACTTCGATATCCGGGTGCTGGGGGTCTTCGTGCTGCCCGTGGTGCTGGCGCTCGGGCTCGGGCTGCCGACCGGGCTTCGGAGCCTGGCCTTCGAGCCCCAGGCGCAGAGCGGCTGGGTGGTCGTCCACGTCTCGCTGCTGCTCGTGGGCCTCGCGGCGCTCATCCTGAACTTCGGCGGCGCCCTCATGTACCTCCTCCAGGACCGCCAGCTCAAGGCCAAGCATCCGGGCGCCATCTACTACCGGCTGCCCTCACTCGAAGCCCTGGACCGGCTCACGCTCACGACGCTTACCGTCGCCTTTCCCTTCCTCACCGTCGGGCTGGCGCTGGGCATGGTCTCGGCGGGGCCCGCCTGGGGCCGCCGGCTGCTCTTCGACCCGCTCGCCCTGTTCTCGATCGTGATGTGGCTGGTCTACGCGGCGATGCTGTCGGGCCGCGCCCTGGGGCACTGGCGCGGCCGCCGCGCCGCCTACTTCGCCATCGCGGGCTTCTTCGCTCTGCTGCTGACGCTGGGGGCCGGCGTGCTCTTCCAGGGGCGCCATGGCTCCTAGGCGGAGGGCCTGATGGCCTCGCTCTTCGTCGCGGGCATGAGCCATCGCACCGCGCCGATCGAGGTGCGCGAGCAGCTCGCGCTCGAGGAGGACAAGGTTCGTCAAATCCTCGGCGACCTCTCCGGCCGGGGCCTGCTCACCGAGGTGATGATCCTTTCCACCTGCAACCGCGTGGAGGTCTACGGCGTCGCGGAGGTGCCGGGCGAAGCGCGCTCGGCCGCCTTCAGCCTGCTCGGAGCCCAACGCGGCATGCACCTTCCGGACCTCGAGACACTGCTCTATACGAAGACCGAGCAGGACGCGGTGCTCCACGCTTTCCGCGTGGCCGCCAGCCTGGACTCCATGGTCCTGGGCGAGCCCCAGATCCTGGGCCAGGTCAAGGACGCCTTCGCGCTGGCCCAGTCGTCGAGCACGGTCGGTCCGCTCCTGCACACGCTCATGACTCAGGCTTTCAGCGTGGCCAAGAAGGTGAGGACCGAGACCGAAATCGGTCGTCTGGCCGTCTCCGTGTCGTTCGCCGCCGTGGAGCTCGCGCGCAAGATCTTCGGCGGCCTCGAGGGAAAGTCCGTCCTCCTGGTCGGCGCCGGCGAGATGGGCGAGCTGGCGGCGCGGCATCTCGTGGATCAGGGCAGCCTGCCCGTGTACGTTACCAACCGCACGCGGAGCCGCGCCGAGGAGCTGGCGCGCGCTCTAGCCGGCACCGCCGTCCCCTTCGACCAGCTCCAGGCATCCATGGAGAGCGTGGACATCGTCATCACCTCGACGGCCGCGCCCGAGCCGATCATCCGCGTGGCGGAGGTCCAGCGGGCCATGCACGCCCGGCGCTCGCGGCCGCTCTTCTTCATCGACATCGCGGTGCCGCGCAACGTGGAGGCGGCGGTCAACGAGCTGCCGAACGTGTTCTGCTACGACGTGGACGATCTCCGCGGGGTGGTGGAGTCCAACCTGCGCGAGCGGCAGCGCGAGGCCCAGCGCGCAGAAGCCCTGGTGCAGCGCGAGGTCGAGCGCTTCGCCGAGCGGCTCAACGACCTGGAGGTGGTGCCCACCATCGTCTCGCTGAGGGAGAAGCTCGAGGCGCTTCGGCGCGCCGAGGTGGACCGGGCGCTGGCGCGGCTGCCGAACGCGGACGCCGAGACGCGGCGGATCATCGAAGCGCTTTCCGAGGCCATCATCAACAAGGTGCTCCACGCGCCCACCGTCAAGCTCCGGGACTCGTCGCGCCAGGGCCACGGCCCGCGCTGGATCGAGCTGATCTCGGAGCTGTTCGGGCTGCGGGGGGGAGGCAAGCCGGAGCGGAGGGAATGAAGCTGCGGCTGGGCACCCGCGGCAGCCGCCTGGCGCTCGTCCAGTCTTCGTGGGTCGCCGATGCCCTGCGACCGCTCGGCGCCGAGGTGGAGCTGGTGCCGATCAAGACGTCGGGCGACCGGCTCGCCGGGGTGGCGCTGGCCGACTTCGGTGGCAAGGCGCTGTTCGTCAAGGAGATCGAAGAAGCCCTGCTGGACGGCCGCGTCGACGTCGGCGTTCATAGCCTCAAGGACATGCCGGCTGTGCTGCCGCCGGGGCTCGTCATCGCCACGTACCCGGCTCGCGAGGATCCGCGCGATTCGCTGCTGACCCCGTCGGGTGGGGAGATCGAGGACTTGCCACGAGGCGCGCGCGTCGGCACTTCGAGCCTGAGACGCCGGGTGCTGCTCCTCGGCCGGCGACCCGATCTGGCAATCGAGCCGATCCGGGGCAATGTCGAAACCCGACTGGCCAAGCTCGAGAGTGGCCAATACGACGCCCTCGTGATGGCCCAAGCCGGTCTCAATCGGCTGGGCCTGGCTCCGCCTCATGCCCGGCCCCTTCCAGTGGAGGACTTTCTCCCGGCCGTAGGCCAGGGGGTCCTGGCCGTCGAAGTCCGCCAAGCCGACCGGGAAATGCTTGAACTTCTGGGCCGCCTGGACGACACTCAAACAAGAATGGAAGCGCTGGCTGAACGTAGCTTTCTCGCGGCACTGGGCGCGGGCTGTCATACCCCCGTGGCAGGGCATTGCCGGCTCCGGGACGGCACGCTGAGGATGAGCGGGCTCGTGGCGAGCCTCGACGGCGTCATCATCCTGCGCGCGTCGGTGAGCGGGCCGGTCGAGTCAGCTGAGACCATCGGCCGCGAGTTGGCGGAAGAGCTTCTGGCGCGCGGCGCCGGGCCGCTCCTGCGCGCGGCAGAGGAGCCACACGGATGAGCGCCGAGGTGCAGAGCGCCCGGCCGCTCGCGGGCCGGGTCATCCTGGTCACGCGAGCCCGCGAGCAGGCGGAGCGCTTCGCCGCCCTGCTCGAGGAAGCCGGCGGGCAGGTCCTGCTCGTGCCAACCATCGCCATCGAGCCTCCGGAGTCGTGGTCGCCGCTCGACGAGGCCCTGGCCCATGCCGAACGCTTCGGCTGGGCGATCTTCACCAGCGTGAACGGCGTGGAGATGGTGCGGCGCCGGCTGGCGGAGTCGGGGCGGGGTAGTGAGGTCCTCGCCGGTTGCCGTCTCGCCGCCATTGGCCCGGCCACCGCCGAGGCGCTTCGCGCATGGGGGCTGCGGATCGAGGTGATGCCGAGCGAGTTCGTGGCCGAGGCCCTCGTGGACCGACTGCGTCCGCTGCTCGGCGCCGGCGACCGGGTCCTGCTGGCGCGGGCCGCGGAGACGCGCGACGTCCTCGTGAGAGAGCTGGCGGCGCTCGGCGCCGAGGTCACCGAGGTGGCCGCTTACCGAACGCGCGCCGCCACCGAGCGCGCCGAGACCATCCGCGCGGCGCTCGCCGGGGGGCGGGTGGACGTGGTGACCTTCACGAGCTCGTCCACGGTGAAGAACTTCGCCGCGCTCTTCCGCCCCGCCGAGCTCGGTCGCCTGCTGAGTGGCGTTACCGTGGCCTGCATCGGGCCCATCACGCGTGCGACCGCCGCGGCCCACGGTCTCGGCACGCAGATCATGCCGGAGGAGTATACGATCCCGGCCCTTGCCGGGGCCATCGCCGCCTACTTCGAGCACAGAAGGAGCTAAGGTATGCCGTATCCCGTCTACCGGCCCCGCCGACTCCGCGAATCGCCGCTGCTGCGCCGCATGGTGCGCGAGACCACGCTGCGGGTGGACGACCTGATGTATCCGCTGTTCGCCGTGCACGGCCGCGGCATCCGCGAGGCCATCTCCTCCATGCCGGGGCACTGCCGGCTGTCCATCGACGAGCTGCTCAAGGAGTGCAAGGATGCCGCCTCCATGGGCATTCCGGGCGTGCTGCTCTTCGGGCTCCCCGCCGAGAAGGACCCGCGGGGCAGCGAGGCCTATGCCGAGGACGGCATCATCCAGCAGGCCGTGCGCGCCGTGAAGGAGACGATCCCGGATCTGCTCGTGGTCACCGACGTCTGCCTGTGCGAGTACACGAGCCACGGCCACTGCGGCGTTGTCGAGGACGGGCGCGTCAAGAACGATCCCACGCTCGACCTGCTCGCCCGCACCGCGGTTTCCCACGTCGAGGCGGGAGCCGATATGGTGGCGCCCTCCGACATGATGGACGGGCGCGTCGCCGCGATCCGGGAGGCGCTCGACGAGGGCGGCTATGCGGAGACGCCGATCATGGCGTATTCCGCCAAGTACGCCTCCGCGTTCTACGGGCCGTTTCGCGAGGCGGCCGACTCGACGCCCCAGTTCGGCGACCGGCGCTCCTACCAGATGGATCCCGCCAATGCCCTCGAGGCCATGCGCGAGGTCGCGCTGGACGTGGACGAGGGCGCCGACATCGTGATGGTCAAGCCGGCGCTGCCGTATCTCGACGTCATCGCCCGGGTGAAGGGTGAGTTCGGCCTGCCGGTGGCCGCCTATTCCGTGTCCGGCGAGTACGCCATGATCCGCGCGGCCGGCCAGCTCGGCTGGCTCGACGAAGAGCGCGCCATGGTGGAGGCGCTCACCGGGATCCGCCGCGCCGGCGCCGACATCATTATCACGTATTTTGCCAAGGACGTGGCCCGGCTGATCGAACAGGGGCGGGCGTGAGGATTTCGGCCAAAGGCGAGTATGCGATCAAGGCGATCCTGGACCTGTCGCTGCACGAGGGCCGCGGGCTGCAGCCCATCCAGGAGATCGCGGCGCGCCAGGGCATCCCGCAGCGCTATCTGGAGCAGGTGTTGCTGCAGCTCAAGCGGACAGGCTTCCTGCACTCGCGGCGCGGCTCGGCCGGCGGCTACCGATTGAGCCGGGCGCCGGACCAGGTCACGGTGGGGGCCGTGCTGCGCGCGGTGGAGGGGAATCCCGCCACCGAGGGGCATCGGCGTGGAAGCCGGGCCGGCCACGGAGAGGCCGCCGGCGACCTGTTCGAGCTCTGGCGGGAAGTCGCCGAGGCGGTGTCCGGCGTCATCGACCGCACCACGTTCGAGGATCTCAAGCGGCGCGCGGAGGACCGGCGCAGTGCCGCGCGCCCGATGTATCACATCTGACGCGATTTTTTTTGCGGGGATCGCGCGTTTCTCGATCGGGTTGGAGCCCATGACACAGCGAAGATCGGCGGCGGGAAGACCCAGGCTGGCGGCGTCGGTACTGGACCTCATAGGCGGCACGCCACTCGTGCGGGTGAATCGCGTCTGCAAGCCGGGCGGCGCCATCGTGCTCGCCAAGGTGGAGTCGCTCAACCCGGGCGGGAGCGTGAAAGATCGCATCGCGCTGTCCATGCTGGACGACGCCGAGCGGCGCGGCTTGCTCAAGCCGGGCGCGACGGTGATCGAGCCGACCAGCGGCAATACCGGAATCGGTCTGGCCATGGTGTGCGCGGTGCGCGGCTACCGCCTGATCCTGACGATGCCGGATGACATGAGCGTGGAGCGGCAGCGTCTGCTGGCGCGCTATGGGGCCGAAATTCACCTCACGCCGGCCATCGAGGGAATGACGGGCGCGGTATTCGCCGCGCAGGAGATCTGCAAGGAGCATCCGGACTACTACATGCCCCTGCAGTTCGAGAACAAGGCCAATCCCGAGATCCACCGCCGCACCACCGCGCTGGAGATCCTCGAGGCAACCGAGGAGCGGGTGCACGTCTTCGTGGCCGGCATCGGCACCGGCGGCACGATCACCGGCGTCGGGGAGGTGCTGAAGGAGCGTCTCCCCGCGGTCAAGGTGATCGGAGTGGAGCCGGCGCGATCTCCGGTGCTCTCGGGCGGCCACTCGCGCCCGCACGGTATCCAGGGCATCGGCGCCTCCTTCGTCCCCGGTGTGCTGAACCGCGGGGTACTGGACGAGATCATCCAGGTTCGCGACGAGGACGCGACGGCGATGGCGCGGCGGCTCGCCCGAGAGGAGGGTTTGCTGGTGGGCATCTCCTCGGGCGCCAATGTCTGGGCGGCGTGCCAGGTGGCCGAGAAGCTGGCCGCGGACCGGGTCGTGGTCACCGTGCTGTGCGATACTGGGGAACGGTACCTCAGCGTGACGTTCTAGCGTCAGGAGATCGAGAACATGAGCGTTCAGGTGTATATCCCCACGCCGTTCAGGCGAGCCACGAACAACAAGGATCGCGTGGCCGTCGATGCCGGGGATGTGAAGGCATTGCTCGACGAGCTCGAAGGGCGCTTCAGCGGCTTGAAGGGCCTCGTGCGGAATGAGCAGGGCGAGGTGCACCATCACGTCAACATCTACGTGAACAGCGAGGCGATCGAGGCGCTCCAGGGTGTACAGACGCCACTCAAGGACGGCGATGAAGTGTCGATCATTCCGGCCCTCGCCGGGGGACAGGCCGCTCTCGCCGGCGGCGCCGAAGGCTGATCCCGCTGGATGATCCTCAGCGCCGAGGAATTCTCCCGCATCAAGGCGCAGGCCGAGGCGGAGTATCCGGCCGAATGCTGCGGCGTCGTCCTGGTGCGGCCCGATTCCCCCGGCGATCGGCTCTTGCTGGCCTGCCGGAACATCCAGAACGAGCTCCACGCCAAGGATCCGGTGCGCCACCCGCGGGACGCGCGGACGGCCTATTTCATCGACCCGAAGGATCTGCTCACGATCGGGCGGCGGGAGGCGCAGGGCTACCGCGTCGCCGTGATCTACCATTCGCACATCGACGCGGGCGCGTACTTCTCCGAGACCGACAAGCGCAATGCCCTCATGGGCGGCGAGCCGGCGTACCCCGAAGCGGTGTACGTCGTGGTCTCGGTCGTCGAGCGTAGGCTGGCGGACGCCGGCCTGTTCGTCTGGGATCCTGCGGCCCGTGATTTCATTCCCGCCGAGCTGAAGCCCGCCTGACCCTCGCATGTCCGCTTCCGAATCCCTCTTCGAGAGGGCCCAGCGCGTGATGCCCGGGGGAGTCAATAGCCCCGTGCGCGCTTTCCGCGCCGTGGGCGGCTTGCCATTCTTCGTGGCCCGCGCCGAAGGCGCCAGGATCGTGGATGCTGACGGCCGCTCCTATCTCGATTTTCTCGGATCCTGGGGCCCGCTGATCCTCGGTCACGCCGCGCCCGTCGTCGTGGAAGCCGTGTCGGAGGCGCTCCGGCGGGGGACCAGTTACGGCGCGCCGACGCCGGGCGAGGTCGAGATGGCCGAGGCCATCAGCGGGGCGTACCCGTCCATGGAAATGCTGCGGCTCGTCTCCTCGGGCACCGAAGCGGCGATGAGCGCCATTCGCCTGGCGCGCGGGGCGACGGGACGCGACGTGATCGTGAAGTTCGACGGCTGCTACCACGGCCATGCGGACAGCCTCCTGGTGAAGGCGGGATCGGGCGGAGCCACCTTCGGCGTTCCCGACAGCCAGGGCGTTCCGGCCGCGCTGGCCGCGCTCACGTTGACGGCCCCGTACAACGACCTCGAAGCGATGCGCCGGCTCTTCCGCGACCGCGGTGGCGACGTGGCTGCGGTGATCGTCGAACCGGTGGCCGGCAACATGGGCGTGGTGCCGCCCACGTCGGGGTTCCTGGCCGGCCTGCGGGAGCTCTGCACGGCGCACGGCGCGCTGCTCATTTTCGACGAGGTCATCACCGGCTTTCGCGTCGCGCGCGGGGGCGCCCAGGCGCTCTATGGCGTCCGACCCGACCTCACCTGTCTCGGCAAGATCATCGGCGGCGGGCTGCCCGTCGGAGCCTACGGCGGCGCGCACGCGCTCATGAGCCGCGTCGCGCCCCTGGGCGCCGTCTATCAGGCCGGCACGCTGTCCGGCAACCCGCTCGCGGTCGCCGCGGGACTGGCCACCATACGCGCGCTCGCCGAGCCGGGTGTCTACGAGCGGCTCGAGCGTCTGGGCCGGCAGCTCGAGCGGGGGATGACCGAAGCCGCGGCGTCCGCGGGCATACCGCTGACGGTGAACCGCGTGGGCTCCATGCTCACGGCGTTCTTCACCGAGGAGCCGGTTACCGATTATGCCTCGGCCAAGCGCGCCGATACGAAGCGCTACGCGAGCTTCTTCCACGGGATGCTCGAGCACGGCGTCTTCCTCGCCGCCTCGCAGTTCGAGGCGGCCTTCGTCTCCCTGGCCCACACGGAGCGGGACCTCGACGAGGCCGGTTTGGCCTGTCGCCGGGCCCTTGCGCGCCTCCGGTAAGCCTCGGCCCGCCGCCAGGCGCGCTCGCCGAGCGCCGGCCCGATTTCGGAGCCCCCGGGACGCTACACCGCTATTGACACTCAGTTTTTTCGCGTGATAGGGTTCACAAGGCTGGAGCCCGGAAGCACGTCTTCGCGTTCGCCGGTCTTCATCCGTCACAGCCCCAAGGGTCGGAAAGCACCGCTGGACTGCGCCACGCGCCACCAACGAGGAGAACGGAACAGGGGATGAGCGGGATGGATCGCCGGTCGTTCTTCAAGGTGGTGGCCACCTCCGGGGCGGCGGCGGTAGCCGGCGGCTGCGGACCGTCGGCCGAGAAGCTGATCCCCTATGTCAGCCCGCCCGAGGACATCGTCCCGGGCGTCCCCGCGTATTACTCCACCGTGTGCCGCGAATGCCCAGCCGGCTGCGGGCTCGTCGCCAAGAATCGCGACGGCCGCGTCATCAAGCTCGAGGGCAATCCCGATCATCCGGTGAACGCCGGCACGCTGTGCATCCGCGGCCAGGCGGGGTTGCAAGGCCTCTATCATCCCGATCGCTTCAGCGGCGCGCTGGCCTCGGGCAAGCCCATCGCATGGGAAGAAGCCGAGAAGCAGCTGGCCGGCAGGCTGGGCGCCCTCGCGAAGTCCAAGCAGGGCTCCCGCATCGCGCTCGTGAGCGGCCTCGAGACCGGCGGCCTCGGGCGGCTGATGGACGAGTGGACGCGCGCGCTCGGCGCCCGTCCCCGCATCGCCTACGAGCCGCTGGGCTATGAGGCGCTGCGGGCCGCGAACCGCATCACCTTCGGGCGCGACGCCATTCCCGACTACAGCATCGGCGAGACGACCTACCTGCTCTCCTTCGGCGCCGACTTCCTGGAGACTTGGCTCTCTCCCGTAGGTTATGCCGCAGACTTCGCGCGGATGCACGCGTTCACCCGCGGCCGCGCCGGCACGTTCGTCCACGTCGAGCCGCGCCAGTCCATGACCGCGGCCAATGCCGACGAGTGGGTGAAGAACGCGCCTGGCACCGAAGGCCTGTTGGCCCTGGCGATGCTCAAGGTCATCGTGGACGAGGGGCTGCAGGCGGCGGGCGCCGACGCCGGCGCGCTGCGCGGCGCGGTTCGCTCGCTGGACATGGCCGCCGCGGCATCGGCCTCGGGCGTGCCGGCCGAGACCATCAAACGTGTCGCCCACGACTTCGCCCGCTCCAAGGGCGGGCTCGCCATCGGCGGCGGAATGGCCATGACCGGTTCCAACGCCACCGAGACGCTGGTCGCCGTCAATCTGCTCAATGTCGCCGTGGGCGCCGTCGGCACCCGCGTGCGGTTCGGGAGCGAGGCGGCGCTGGGCAAGTCGAGCCCATACGCCGACATGATGAAGCTGACCCAAGCGATGGCCCAAGGGCAGGTCGACGTGCTGATTCTCGTCGGCGTCAATCCCGTCTACAACATGCCGCCCCGATCGGGCTTCGCCGAAGCGCTCGGCAAGGTCGCTCAGGTCGTGAGCCTCGCGACGGGACCCAGCGAGACCAGCGCGCGCGCCCACCTGGTGCTTCCGACGCTTCACCCGCTGGAGTCGTGGGGCGACTACGTGGCCGAAGAAGGCGTCATCGGACTCATGCAGCCCGCGATGGGGCCCGTCGAGATCGACGGCAAGGCTGTCGAGGCAAAATCGACCGGTGACATCCTGCTCTCGGTGGGACGTCAAGCGCTCGGTACCGAGGAGGGCAAGGGGCCGCTCAAGTGGGCGAGCTTCCAGGAGTACGTGACGGAGGAATGGAAGAAGCTCGCGGCGACGTTCGGCGGGGGCAAATCCTTCCCCGACTTCTGGGAGGCCTCGCTCAAGCGTGGCGGCGTGTGGCGTCCC
>JBKPCB010000047.1:0-19809 GCA_046727155.1 Candidatus Methylomirabilota bacterium
GCGGGCCACGGCCGGCGGCCGGCCAGCGCGGGCTCCACCTCGCGGCGGAGGATGAGGGCGGGCGGCACGCGGCGGATCTCGAGCAGCGGCCAGAGCGCGTAGAGCAGCGTCACGCCCAGCCCCATGGCGAGGCCGCGCAGGATGGCCGTGGCCGAGACGCGTAGCTCCACCTCGAGCGGCAGCAGGTGGGCGAGGAAAGGCTGGAGCAACGGCTGGAGCGCGCTGCCCAGCGCGGCGCCCAAGAGGCTGCCCGCCAGGCCGAGGAGGGCGGTCTCGAGCGTGTACACCGCCAGGATCTCGCGCCAGCCGGCCCCAAGACATTTGAGAATTGCGACGGTGGGCAGCTTGTTTCTGACGAATGCGCTGACGCTCACCGCGACGCCGATGCCGCCCACCATGAGCGCCACGAGGCCGGTGAGACCCAGGTACATGGTGAGCTGCTCCCAGAAGCGGCGGAGCCCCGGCTGGGCCTGGGTGTAGGCGGTCACGCGGAGCGCGGCGTCCGTGAGCCGCGAAGACAGCTCGTCGCGAAAGGCTTCCGCCGATCGCCCCTCGGGAAGGCGGAGCAAGGTCCGATAGCGGACGCGGCTGCCGGGAAGGATCAGCCCCGTGCCGTCCAGATCCTCCCCGGCGATGAGGACGCGCGGGCCCAGGGAGAAGACGCCGGCCGAGCGATCGGGCTCGGCGCGGATGACGCCGCTGATCGTGAAGTCACTCTCGCCGATCCGCACACGATCGCCGACGCGCAGCCCGAGCTTCGCCAGGAGCGACTCGTGGACCAGCGCCCGTCCGCCGCCGATCAGCGTCGCGAGCGGGGCGTCGGGCTCGGCGCCGAGCCGGCCGTAGAACGGATAGCCCGGCTCGACGGCCTTGAGCTCCACGAGCTGGGTGGGCGGTGGGGTTGGCCCGGTCCGGCCCTCGGCGGGCTGGGCCATGGCCACCAGCTCCCTGACGCGCGTCGCCGCGATGCCTTCGGACCGGAGCCCGCTCACCACGGCCGTCGCCTCGCTCGAGAGAGGCTGGGTGCCGCGGATCTCGACATCGCCCGCCATGAGGGACTTCGCGGAACGCCCCACCGTTCGCTCGAGGCTGTCGGAGAAGCTGCCGACGCCGACCAGGGCGCCCACGCCCAGCGTGATGCAGGCGAGGAAGTAGGCGAAGTGGCGCCAGGCCCCGCGCGTCTCGCGCCACGCCATGCGCAGAACGAAGCTAGACACCGAGCTCCCCGAGCAGCCGGGTCGCCTCGAGACCCATGCGCGCCTGGCGGATCTGGCGCCAGGGCGGCAGAAGCTTCCAGGACATGAGCACCGCGCCCTTCCAGGTCGGCCGATACACGCTCTCGGCCGTGTCGAAGTACATGTAGCCCGTCCCGAGCTGCTCCTGCATCGAGCGCGTCATGGACTCGCTCAGCCTGCCGGCCAGATTGGCGTCGGCGGGCAGCGGCTCCTTGGCGGCCTTCGCGCGGGCGGCCAGCAGTTCATGGATCCGGTGCAGCCGCACGGGGTCCTTCACCTGGGGCAACCGCGTGAGCATCTTGGTCGGCACGGGCGGAAAGACCGAAGGGGTGGCGCTATTATTGGTGAGCAGCTGCCGGCCGTCTACAAGCTTCGCGATGAACTCCGTATAGCTCACCCGCCGGGCCGTGCTGCCCGGGCTCGTGTATAGCGCAGCGAGCATGGCCACGTCGCGCGAGGCGGCATTCGTCAGCACCGTGACGAAGCTCGTGACGTGTCGCGCCCAGGTCGCCTCGACGAAGCGCGCGTTGGCGGTGAATCCCGCCCGGCCGAGCGCGGCCGACGTCTCGTCGGTGAACGCCATGGCCCAGTCCGGCACCCGGTGGCGGGACGGGTCATACGGCTCGAAACTCGGGTGGGCCGGATGGCGGGTGGCCAGCCGAACGGCGATGGGGCCGAGCCAGAATGGCGCCAGGAGCACCACCACCACGCCAAAGCGCCACGGGATCCCGAGCCAGCCGAGGGTCCAGAGCGCCACGACGAGGATGAGGACATTGAAACCGAGCCGGCCCGCGCTCACGCAGTATGGCCGTTCGCCGGCTCGTCGGCCACCACTCGACCGTCCCGCAGGGTGACGATGCGATCGGCGTAGGCGGCGAGCGCCGGATCGTGGGTCACGAGCACAAGCGTGCTGGCCCGATTCCGGTTGAGCGCCACCAGCAGCTCGATGATCTGCTTGCCGGTGGCCGAGTCGAGATTGCCCGTGGGCTCGTCGGCCAGCAGCAGCTTCGGGCGGCGCGCGATGGCGCGCGCGACCGCCACCCGCTGCTGCTCGCCGCCCGAGAGCTGGGCGGGATAGTGATGGGCGCGGTCGCCGAGGCCGACCTCCTCGAGCAGAGCCCGCGCGCGCGCCAGCGCGTCGGCGTCGCCCGCGAGCTCCAGGGGCACCGCCGCGTTCTCGAGCGCCGTGAGCGTCGGGATGAGGTGATACGACTGGAAGACGTAGCCGATGGTGTCGCGGCGGAAGCGTGCCAGAGCGTCTTCGCCGAGCCCGGTGATCTCCACTCCAGCCACCGTGATCGAGCCCGATGTGGGCCGATCGAGGCCGGCGATGAGGCCGAGCAGCGTCGACTTGCCGCTGCCAGATGGGCCCGCGATCGCCAGGAACCGCCCCGCCGGAACGTCGAGCGAGACGTCGGCGAGCACGTCCACGGGCCTGCCGCCGCTCGTGAGGCGCATGCGCAGGCCCCGGACCCGAATCATGGCCGCCATACTACACTAGGCGCATGCGCCGGCTGCTCGCCGCCCTCGCGCTGATCGCGCTCACGACAGCGTCCCCCGCCGCTGCCCAGGAGCGGGTCATCGTCGCCTTCGGCGATAGCCTCACCGCCGGTCTCGGCGTGCCCGCCGAGCAATCCTATCCCTCGCGGCTGGCCGAGCGCCTGACGGCCGAAGGCTATGCCTACCGCGTGGTCAATGCCGGCATCTCGGGCGACACGACGGCAGGAGGGCTGCGGCGCGTGGACTGGGCGCTCAGGCTCAAGCCCGAGATCGTCATCCTCGAGCTCGGCGCCAACGATGCCCTCCGCGGCCAGGACCTCGCGGCCGTGCGCGCCAATGTCGACCAGCTCGTCGCGCGCTTTCAGGCGGCCGGAACGCAGGTGCTCGTGGCGGGCATGCGGCTGCCGCCCAATTACGGCCCGCGCTACGGCGGCGAGTTCCAGCGGCTCTTCGAAGAGGTGGCCCGGCGGCGCGGCGCCGCGCTGATGCCCTTTTTCCTCGAGGGTGTGGCCGGGGTGCCGCGGCTCAACCAGGCCGACGGCATCCATCCGACGGCCGAAGGCTACTCCGTGGTGGTGGACCGGCTCTGGCCCCACCTCCGGCCGCTGCTCGCGTCCAGGACCGGCCGGAGTTGATTCACGGCGGGTTCCGGCCTACCATACTCCCGCTTTCCAACCCGACACCGATCCCCTGAGGGGGCCATGGCCGCGACACCCGACGAGTTTTCGCTCGAGGCGAAGTACACGCAGGAGCGCGGCCGGATCTACCTCTCCGGCATCCAGGCGCTGGTCCGCCTGCCGCTCGACCAGCACCGCGCCGACCGGCGCCGTGGCCTCAACACGGCGACGTTCATCTCGGGCTACCGCGGCTCGCCGCTGGGCGGCTTCGACCAGACGCTCGAGCGCCACGCGCGGCTGATGGCCGAGCACCACGTCGTGTTCTCCTCGGGGCTCAACGAGGACCTGGGCGCCACTGCCGTCTTCGGCAGCCAGATGGTGGGCCTCTTCCCCCGTCCCAAGTACGACGGCGTGCTCGGGATGTGGTACGGCAAGGCGCCGGGCGTGGACCGGACGGGTGACGTCTTCAAGCACGCGAACTACGCCGGCGTCGGTCGGAACGGCGGCGTGCTCGCCTTGGCCGGGGATGACCCGCTCAGCAAGTCCTCCACGCTCCCCACCCACTCAGAGGTCGCGCTCTACGACGCGCTGATGCCCACCATCTTCCCGGGCAATGTCCAGGAGATCCTGGACCTGGGCCAGCACGGCTTCATGCTCTCGCGCACTTCCGGGCTCTGGGTGGGCGTCAAGATCGTCACCAATGTCGCCGACGAGGCGGGGACGGCCGAAGTGGATCCGGAGCGCGTCCAGGCGGTGATCCCCACCGTCGAGCTCGACGGCCGGCCCTTCGAGCACCATATCAATGTCAATCTGATCCCACCCTTCGGGCTGGACATGGAGCGCACGCTTCACTTCGCCCGGCTCGAGCTGGCGCGCCGCTACGCCTGGGAGAACAAGCTCAACCGGCTCATGGTGAACGCTCCGCAAGCCTGGCTCGGGATCCTCACAGCGGGCAAGACCTACTACGACGTGCGGCAGGCCCTGACGGAGCTTGGGCTCGACGACGCCGCGCTCCAGCGCTGCGGGATCCGCGTTCTCAAGATGGGCCTGCTCTTCCCCATGGAGCCGCGGATCGTCCGCGAGTTCGGCCGTGGGCTCGAGGAGATCCTGGTGGTCGAGGAGAAGCGGCCCTTCCTCGAGATGTTCTGCAAGGACATTCTCTACGGTCAGCCCGACCGGCCGCGAGTGGTGGGCAAGTGCGACGAGGAAGATCGACCGCTGCTGAGCATCCTCGGGGAGCTGGACTCGGACAGCATCGCCCGCGCCGTCGCCAAGCGGCTCGCGCGCAAGATGCGGATCGAGTCGGTCGAGGCCAGGATCCATCACCTCGACGAGCTCAAGCGCCGTCCCAAGCCGATCAGTCTCATGCGAACGGCCTACTTCTGCTCGGGATGTCCGCACAACCGATCCACCGTGGTGCCTGAGGGCAGCATCGCGGCCGCGGGCATCGGCTGCCACGGCATGGCCATGGGCATGGACCGCGGCATTATCGGCGTCACCCACATGGGGGGCGAGGGCGCCCAGTGGGTGGGCATCGCGCCGTTCACCGAGACGCCGCACATGTTCCAGAACCTGGGCGACGGCACGCTCTTCCACTCGGGCAGCCTGGCCATCAACTACGCCATCGCCTCCGACGTCAACATCACCTACAAGATCCTCTACAACTCGGCCGTGGCCATGACCGGCGGCCAGGCCGCTGCCGGCGCGCTGTCGGTTCCCACGCTCAGCCGCCGGCTCGAAGCCGACGGCGTCAAGCGCATCATCATCACCACCGACGACCCGGCCAAGTACGCCGGCGCCTCGCTACCGGGCAATGCGGACGTCTGGCATCGGGACCGTCTGCTCGAGGCTCAGTCCGTGCTGGCTGCGACTCCCGGCGTGACCGCCCTGATCCACGACCAGCAGTGCGCGGCCGAGAAGCGGCGGCTCCGCAAGCGGGGCCGGCTCGCCGATCCGCTCACGCGCGTCTACATCAACGAGCGCGTGTGCGAGGGATGCGGCGACTGCGGCCGGAAGTCCAACTGCCTCAGCGTCCAGCCCGTCGAGACGGAGTTCGGCAGGAAGACCCAGATCCACCAATCCTCGTGCAACAAGGACTACTCCTGCCTGCTGGGCGACTGCCCGTCGTTCCTGACCGTCGAGCCGGTTGGTCCCGCGCCCAAGCGGGAGAAGCGGCTCACGCCGCTCGACGTCGAGCTGCCCGAGCCCGCGCTCAAGGTGCCGTCGGACGGCTTCGCCCTGCACATGATGGGCATCGGCGGCACCGGCGTCGTCACGATGAACCAGATCCTCGGCACCGCCGCGCTGTTGGACGGCAAGCATGTGCGGGGGCTGGATCAGACTGGCCTCAGCCAGAAGGGCGGGCCGGTTGTCTCGGATCTGAAGATCTCGGCGCGGCCGCTCGAATCCTCCAACAAGGTCTCGGCCGGTGGGGCCGATCTGTATCTCGGCTTCGACCTGCTGGTCGCCACCGATCCGATCAATCTCGACAAGGCCGAGTCCGGGCGCACCGTCGCCATCGTCTCGACCAGCCAGATTCCCACCGGCCAGATGGTGGTGGACACGGGTGTGCACTTCCCCGAGCTGAGCAGCATGCTGATGAGCATCGACCGCGTCACGCGCAAGGACCCCAATGTCTACCTGGACGCCCAGGCCATGGCCGAGGCGCTCTTCGACGACCACATGGCCACCAATCCCATCCTGTTGGGCGCGGCCTACCAGGCCGGCGCGCTGCCCATTTCGGCCGCCTCTATCGAGCGGGCCGTGCGGCTCAATGGGGTCGCCATCGAGATGAACCTGCTGGCCTTCCGCTGGGGGCGCATGGCGGTGGTGGACCGCAAGCACGTCGAGGCCGCGGTCAAGCAGGCCTCCGGCACGCTCGAACGACCTCGGGTATTGGATGCCGAGGCTCGGGCTCTGGTGGACTCGGTGGGCGCCGCGGGCGAGCTGAGACGGCTGCTCGAAGTGCGTGTGCCCGAGCTGATCGCCTATCAGAGCGCGGTCTACGCCGGGCAATACGTCGATTTTGTCAGAATGGTCGCCGACGAAGAGCGGCGCCGCACGCCCGGGCGCACGGGCGTTGCCGAAGCGGTGGCCCGAAACCTCCACAAGCTGATGGCGTACAAGGACGAGTACGAGGTGGCGCGCCTGCACCTTGATGCGGCGGTGCGGGCGGAGCTCGAGGCGAGGTTTGGTCCGGCGATCCGCGTCTCCTGGCACCTCCACCCGCCCATCCTCCGCGCGCTCGGCTGGAAGCGGAAGATCCGGTTCGGCGCCTGGTTCAAGCCCGTGCTGGCCGCGCTCGCCGCGCTCAAAGGGCTCCGCGGCACTCCGTTCGACGTCTTCGGCTACGCCGAGGTCCGCCGGGTGGAGCGGGAGCTCGTCGGCGAGTACCGCCGAATGATCGAGGCGGCGCTTGGGCGGCTGGGAGCGCAGAACCACGACACGGCAGTGGCCATCGCGGAGCTGCCCGACGAGATCCGCGGCTACGAGCGCATCAAGCTCGACAATGTGCGGCGGGTCCGCGAGAGGGCGGCGCAGCTGCTCGCGACCTTGAACTGACCAGCGGGATCGATCACACAGGGAGGTCCTCAACGGTGAGACGGTTGCTCTGGGTTGGCGTGGGAATCGCGCTGAGCGGCTGCGCGAGCATGGGATCCGACGAGGGGCTGTCCGCAGAGGCGACGCTCAAAGACAAGGACGGCAAGCAGGTGGGCTACGCGGTCCTGATCCAGACTCCGGATGGCCTCCGGATCGCGGTCACCGGCTACCGGCTCCCGCCGGGAACGCACGCGCTGCACATTCACGAGGCCGGCAAGTGCGAGCCGCCGGAATTCATGACGGCGGGCGGTCACTTCAATCCGACGGGGAAGCAGCATGGCCGGCTGAACCCGGCCGGGCCGCACGCGGGCGATCTGCCGAACATGGAAGTGAAGTCCACGGGTGAGGGCGGCGTCGAGATCACCACCCGGGCCGTGACGCTGGGCTCGGGCCCGACCTCGCTCTTCGGAATCGGCGGCACGAGCCTCGTCCTCCACGCGGCTGCCGACGACGAGAAAAGCGATCCCGCCGGCAATAGCGGCGCCCGCATCGCCTGCGGGGTGATCACGAAGTAGCTCAGTCCCTCCAACGCCCTCCCCCTCCCCCGTGGGGAGAGAGCAGGAGGAGGGTCAGGCCGAGTAGGCGGGAGTCGCGGAGGCGGACCCATGGCGAACGGGCACGGAGTTACTGAGAACCGAGTGCCGGTGATGATCGAGATGGGCGTGACCGAGGACGCCTCGCCCGATTTGATCCTGCGCATCGCCGATCGATTCCAGTCTTTCGGCTTCAGGCTCGACAGCGGCTACGCGCCGGTCCGCATCAGGCCACAACGGGAGGAGCGGGATCGCCTGCAGGCAGCCAGGATCCAAGTCGTGATCGTCCGCGGCTCGCTGGACCCGAAACAGGTTCCCGAGATCGAGCGCCAGGAGAGCGTGCGGAAGGTCTGGCTCGATACCAAGCTCGATCCCCACGCCCCGCCCAAGGCGCGCCGTCAGAAGCCACAAGCGCGTCGACCAAAACCCTCGCGGAGCAAGAGACACCCGCGCAGTATTCCAAAGCGCCGCCCGAAACCAAAGCGGCCGCCGAAGAAGCCGCCACGGTTGCGGCTACCGCGGACCCGCAGGCGCGTGGTCTCCAAACCCGATTGCGAGGACAACTCAAAAGGGCTCGGCGATCTCGACCCGACGGTAGTCAAGTATCTCAAGGTGAACGAGATCCACAACGCCGGGTTCAAGGGCGCGGGGATTGTGGTGGGGATCGTGGATGGAGGCATAACCGCCGTCGGCCGGCAGGTTCAGCCGAACGAGATCCCGAAGATCCCCAATGTCGTCGACGGCTGGCCCGACAATACCGTGAGCGATCCCGTGAAATGGGGCACCAGCGCGGCGGGCTGGGACCAGCATGGCAATATGGCGGCGTACGACGTCCTCGGGATCGCGCCCGACGTCGAGCTCTGGGATCTTCGGATCTGGCAGACTGTGAATCCCGATCCCGTCCTCAATTTCGCTGCGCTCGTCTCCAATGCGATGGCGGCGTACCGGAAGGCCATCGACAGCCACAAGGCGACGGGCGCCCCGCACATCCTCTCGAACAGCTGGGGGCTCTGGAACAGCGCCAACGGCCTCGACTACGCCACCAATCCGCAGTTCCCGTTCACATTGGCAGTGGAGGAAGCACTCGACGAGGGAATCCTGGTGCTCTTCTCGGCGGGAAATTGCGGCGGCGGCTGTCCATTCTTCGCCCAGTGCGGCCCGACCGACCGCGGCCCGGGCAAGAGCATCCTCGGGCCGAACGGGCACCCGCACGTCATGACGGTGGGCGCCGCCAACAAGAACGGGAAGTGGCTGGGCGTCACGAGCCAGGGACCCGCAGTTCTGCCGCCGAACGCGCCCAAGCCCGATTTCTGCTCGATCGCGCACTTCAACGGCTACTTCCCGGGCCAGGCTTTCCCGAATCCAAACGGGAACCCGGTTCGGGACTTTGACGGCAGCACGTCGGCCGCCACGGCCGTCGCCGCCGGTGTGGTGGCCCTGCTCCTCCAGAAGAGGAAGAGCAAGGGGGGAAATCTCACCCAGGACGAAGCGAGGCAGGCGCTGATGGATACCGCCAAGGACATCCGCGCGCCCGGCATCGACAGGGATTCAGGAGCCGGCATCATCCGGGCCAAGGCGGCCTTCGACACTCTCTGAGCGCCAGGCGGAGCGCTGCCCGCAGCCGTGGCGGGCCGAACCGACCTCATTGACAAGGGACGCAGCCTCCACCTACCATTCAGCCGCCACGTTCGCACCGGATCCGACGCCGAGTCATCCGCCCTCGGCGGTCAGGAGAGTGGATGGGGAAGCGGTTACTCGTTACAGGAGCGGGGACCGGCGCAAGCAATAATCTCGTCAGGAGCCTGCGGGCTGGCGATCCCTCCTTCTTCATCGTCGGGTGCAACGACGACCGCTTCGTCTTGACGAAATCTCTCGCGGATCGGAAGCATCTCGTGCCGACTCCCACGTCGCCATCTTTTGCCCGATCGCTCCGTCGCGTGGTCGACGCCGAGCGGGTCGACCTCGTCATCCCGACCGGGGACCCGGATGTGCTCGCGCTGTCTGGCGCGCCCGGCCGGAAATCCTGCCCGGTCTTCCTCCCGAGTCGCGTGGTCATTGATTTGTGCCAGGACAAGTACGACCTGACTGTCTTCCTGCGGTCCCGGGGGCTGCCGGCGCCAGAGACGTACGCCGTCACCAGCCTCCGCGGAATCGAGGGCATCTTCAAGCGGATGGGCCGTCACAGGCCACTGTGGTGTCGGGCTCGGACGGGCAGCCGGTCGCTTGGGGCCGCGCCCGTCGCCAATGCCGAGCAGGCGCGGGGCTGGGTCCGGTACTGGCAGGACATGCGTGGGGTGCCGGTGACGGCCTTCACGATTTCGGAATATCTTCCGGGACGGGATTTTCTCTGCCAGAGCCTCTGGAAGGACGGGGCGCTGATTCTGATGAGCACCTTCGAGCGGCTCGCCTACTTCGGCGGCGAGAACAGTCCGAGCGGCGTCTCCTCGCTGTCCTCGCTGGCGAAGACCGCAGTGGACACGCGAGTCGTCAACGTCTGCCGCGAAGCCGTCCGCGCGGTCGCCCCGTCGGCCTCGGGGGCTTTCAGCATCGACCTGAAGGAGAACAGCCGCGGCGTGCCTTGTATCACGGAGATCAACGCCGGCCGCTTCTTCATCGGGATGACGGCGTTCGATCACGTCCTGAAGCACAACATGCCGTCGACCTACGTGCGCCTCGCGCTCGGCGAGCGCGTGGAGCTCCGGGACGAGTACGATGCCGTGGAGGACTACTACCTGGTGCGTGACCTCGACACGCTCCCGGGGGTCTTTCATGCCGATGATTTGTTCGACGGGATCGAGGAGGCGCGGAGCTAGGATGCGCCGTGGCCGCATCCCAACCGGCACGACGAAAGGAGAATACGCATGGGAATGGATCCGCCAAAGGAAAAAGAGACGCACGAGATATGCCTGATCCTGAAGGGCCCGGTAAGCAAAGCGGCGTTCAACGAATACAAGAGGAAGTTCAGGGAGTGCCTCAGAGAGCTCGGGGCGCTGAGAGACAAGATCAGGAAGCGGAAGCTGCGGGTCAGCCGGAGCCGCCCCCATCTCGTGCGGTACCCGCCGCTCCACAAGGAGACAAAGCGGAAAAAGTCTAAGAAGAAGTAGGCGAGGGTATGGCGCGCAAAGGCCGCGTCGATCGGGATCGGCGGATGACATTCACCGTCCGGCTCGATCGGCGCGGCATGGAGGCTCTCCAGTTGCAGATGCGCCGGCTTGCGAGCCGGCGCGGGCTCGCGCTCGGGATGGTGCGGGTCCGCAAGGTGGACGGCCGCGGCTAGTCGTGATCAAGCGGTCGCCGTGCGGCGGCGTGAGCGCATCAAGGAAGACTGGATCGAGCTGAGACCGTTAGGCGAGAGTCGACTGCTCGCTCCTTGCCTGGCCGAGCCATAGCCCCATCCCCATATTCTCGAGTTCGCGGACGGCTGCGGTCAGGTGCTCGGAGGCCGTGTGCCGGTCCCCGCGCTGTTTGTACAGACGGCCGAACCCCAGCCGGCATCGGGCGGCGAGCGGTCGCATGCCGAGCTCCTCGGCCAGCGCCAGCGACTGCCGATAGAGGGCTTCGGCCGACTTCAGGTCGACCGGGTCCCCCTGGCACGCGAGGTCGGCCAGCAGCCGCAGCGCGCTGGCTTCGTGAGCGCGCTCCCGCTGCTGCCGGAAGAGATCGAGGGCGCGCGTCGCCGCGTCGGCGGCCTCGCCAAGCCGGCGTCCAAGCATATAGACCTCGCCCAGCAGCAGGACTACTTGAGGGTAACTTGCCGCCTGCTTCCTGCTGGCCGCGTCCGCTGCCGCGCGCTCCAGCATCGGAACGGCTTTGACAGCGTCACCTGAGAGCGCATAGGCGAGACCCAGCGCGGCGCTGATCCGCGGCACGTAAACGGGCATGTCGTTCGTGCGGCACACGGAGAACGCCTGCTCCAGCGCGTCCGTCGCCTGCCGGGGATTGCCCTGAATCAGATGCAAGAAGCCGGCACCATAGTAAGCCCAGAGCAAGGTGTCGGGGTGGCTGGTCGCCTCGGCAAGGCTCACGGCCTCGTCGGACCTCCGAAGGCCCTCCGAAAAATCGCCGACTTCGGCCAAACACGCGATGAGATGGCTCCGCGAGAACACCGCCGGCAGCACGGGCAGACCCAGGTGCTCGCGCATCAAGGCTTCCGTGAGCGATGCGACGATGCGCCCGAATACCTCGATCGCGCGCCCGTAGTCGCCGAGAGCCTGATAGGCGCGTCCGAGATACATCTCCGTCGCCGTCTTCAGCGCGAAGTCGTCCAGCGAATCGGCAATGGTGCGGGCGCGCTGGCCTGCCTCGATGGCGCCCCCGTAGTCACCCAGAAGATAAAAACAATTCGTCGCGAACGACAGCGCGCGTCCAAGCCTGCGCTGGTCGTCGAGCGCCTCGGCCAGGACCTGGGCCTCCCGGAGGTGTTCGAGCGTCCGGGCGGCCTGTCCGAGGGGCGTGAGGGCGTTGCGGAGATCGAAGCGGATATCGATGGCTTGCTCTCGCGCTTGACGGGTGGCCGGCAGGTGGGTGAGCGCCGCCAGCGCCTGCTCGAAGCACGCCGCGGCCTCCCGATTGGCAGACCGCGTCAGCGCTTTCGCGCCCGCACGACGGAGGTACGTCACCGCCTTGCCCCAGACCTCACTTTGAAGCGCGTGGTGGGCCAGCCGCTCGGAAAAATCGGACCAGCGCTCGGGGTAAAGCCGCTCGATGGCGTCGACGATGCGGGCATGCAGCTCGCGCCGGCGGTCCGGCCGCACGGTGCCGTACGCCACCTCGTGGGTGAGCGCATGCTTGAAGCTGTACTGGACTTCGGGCCCGGTGCTCGCTTCATACAGGAAGTCCGCCGCGCGCAGTTGACTCAGGGCGTCGCTCAACTCCTCCTCCGGCAGCTGCGCGAGGACCCGCAGCACGTCCACGGAGACGCTCTTTCCGATGACGGCGGCGGACTGGAGGAGCCGCCGTTCGCGCTCGGGCAGCCGGTTGATCCTGGCGAGGAGCACCTCTTGCACGGTGTCGGGCACCGTGACCGACGGGGACAGCTCGCCCTGTTCGCGCACAGTGCGCGCCAGTTCTTCGAGGAAAAAAGGGTTGCCTTCAGCCTTGCTCAGGATGAGCTGGGCCACGGGATCGGACAGCTGGACCGGCGGCAGGAGCCCGCCCAGCACGCTGAGGCTGTCCTCGGGAGAGAGCGGCTGCAGCCCAATCTGGGTCATATGCGATTTCCCGAGCCAGGGCGGTCCGTAGCCGGGCCGATACGTGAGGATAAGCAGTAAGGGCACCCCTTCCAGGCTCTCGACCATCGCACCCAGGGCTTCCGATGCCGCATCGATCCAGTGCATGTCCTCCACGGCGATGATGAGCGGCCTCTGGCGACTCGCGTTGATACACATCTGGCGGAGGATTTGGGAGGTCCGAATCCTCACCGCCTCCGGGGCGGCGGAGGCGAGAGTCTCCGCCCCATCCTTGATCCCCAGGAACTGGAGCAGGTAAGGCAGGGCGCCCTCCGGCTCGATGTCAAGATGCCGGAGGTTCATCCCCAGCTTGTGGGTGATGGTCTCCGGCGAGTCCGTGTCCGTGATGCGGCAGGCGTGGCGCAGGATCTCGAGCGCCGGCAGATAGGGGATCGTGCTGCCATAGGAGAGGCAGTGGCCTTCGACATAGGTGATGGCCTCACCCCGCAGGGCCTGGCGGAACTCGTAGAGCAGGCGGGATTTGCCGATTCCGGCCTCGCCGACGATGCCGACGATTTGGCCCCGTCCGGCGAGCGCGGAGGCCAGGCGGCTCTTGAGCAGATCGAGCTCCTGCCGCCGACCGACGAACCAGGCCATCTCACCCTCGAGCGCGAGCCCCTTCCGCTCCCGGCCCTGGAGGCGGTAAACATGGTCCGCGGCGCCGCTCTCAGCGGCCAGATCGAACCGCCGCTCGAGAAACGGCGCGGCGGCCGCGCTCAAGAGGGTGCTGTCGGGCGAGGCCGAGGCGAGGAGGGTGTCGAGCACGGTCCACTGGGCCCGCTTGGCGCTGGCGTCGATTTCGATGCCCGCGCTCGATTGCCCGACGAGGACCTGGCCAACGTGTATGCCGAGCTTGACGCTGAAGGGCTCGCCGTCCCCCCGGCGGCCGCGCTCGGCGGCCTTCTGAATGGCCATCGCGGCATGGGCGGCGCGGCGCGGCGCGTCCTCCACGGGCTCGAGGCCGAAAACGG
Organism: Candidatus Methylomirabilota bacterium; assembly: GCA_046727155.1. Classification (GTDB taxonomy): domain Bacteria; phylum Methylomirabilota; class Methylomirabilia; order Rokubacteriales; family CSP1-6; genus DASSSH01. The sequence goes on from JBKPCB010000047.1 coordinate 13,685, forward strand.
CGCCGACGCCCCGTGGGCTCAGCTCCTCGATGCGCCCGCCGAAGGCGCGCAGCTTGTCGAGGAGCACGTCGAGAGCGCGGCTCGTATCCGGCAGTTCCTCGTCCGCATCCGGGGTGATCAGGATGGCCCGGAGCAGGGTCACGCGCCGGCTCTCCCAGCGGATGGCCGAGGGTGCGGCCACGGCCGGAGCGGGCGCCGTCGAAGCGTTTGCAGACGGCGATGGCTCCTTGACTTCTGAGGCGGGCGCCCGCAGTCGGGTCGTCCGGCGGGCCGGCGCCGCGGGGGAGGCGCCGCTTCGAAGCCCGAACTTCTCAATCCTGGCGCGCAGGGTATTGCGCGAGATCCCGAGCAGGGCTGCGGTGCGGGAGATGTTCCAGCCGGTTTGGGTCAGGGCGGCGAGCAGATGGTCCCGCATGGCGTCTTCGAGTGAAGCCGGCGGCGCCGCCGCGCTGGGTGCGGCGGGATGCAGCGGGGCACCCGAGGGCAGCTCGAGGACCTCCGCGCTGACCACAAGATCCTCGGCGAGCAGCGCCACGCGCTCGATCATATTGCCGAGCTCACGGATATTGCCGGGCCAGGGGTAGGCAAGCAATCGCGCCTGGGCCTCGGATGAAAGAGTTTTCCGCGGGAGCCCGTAGTCGGCGCAGGCGCGGGCGAGGAACCGCTCGGCCAGGAGGACCACGTCACGGTCGCGCTCCCGAAGCGGGGGCAGCTGCAGCGTGAGCACGGCCAGCCGGTGGTAGAGGTCCTCGCGAAAGCGCCGCGCGGCGATGGCGGATTGCAGATCCGTATTGGTGGCGCTGATGATCCAGACATCCACGGGCTCGCTGCTGGTGCTGCCGAGCCGGCGGACGGCCTGCTCTTCGAGGACTTTTAGGAGCTTGGCCTGTAGCGCCTCGGGCAGCAGGCCGATCTCGTCGAGGAAAATCGTGCCTCGATGGGCGGTCTGAAAGAGCCCAGGCTTGGCGCGGCGGGCATCGGTGAACGCGCCGCGCTCGAAGCCGAAGAGCTCGGCCTCGAGCAGGGTCTCTGGGATGGCCGCGCAGTTGACGTCGACGAAGGGGCCCGCGGCGCGCGGGCCGTGGCGATGAATGAGGCGGGCCACCAAGCCTTTACCGGTCCCGGTCTCCCCCTGGATGAGGATGGACGGCAGCCGCCGGCCAGTCTGGGGACGCGCCAGCAGCCGCCGAATGTTCTCGCGGACACCCTCGATGGCCGCGCTCTCACCGAGCAGATCCTCAACCCCCTGCATCGCGCGCCCTAGAGTACTCGGCTGGTCAAGCTACTGCTCAGCTATTTACCACTGACCACCCTGACCACTCCGATTGCGCAGCATATCTACCTAATATCATTTGTTTCTCTTGGTGGCACCCCACTTGCGAACCAATAGGGGCATGTCACAGGAACCGGCACTGCGGGACACACGCAAAGAGCAGGACTGGCTGATCCGTTTGATCGGGCTGGCCGCGGGTCTCAGCTCGGCCTTCCTTGGAATAGGTGGCGGACTCATGCTCGTGCCCGCCCTCACCCTGCTCCTGCGTCGCCCGATCAAAGAGGCCGTCGGGACATCGCTCGAAGTGGCGCTTTTCGTCTCCCTCGCAGGAGTGATTGCGGACTGGGAGATCGGCGGCATGCACATTCAGTGGACCTGGGCCCTGGTACTCACGCTGGGTTCACTGCTGGGCTCGGCGCTGGGCGTGCGCCTGGTCGCCCGCGTCGCCGACAACCCTTTGCGGCTCGCGCTGGCCGGTGTGCTCCTCGCCGCATCGATTCGAATGTCCATTCCCTCGCTCGGCCTCGGGAGAGCGACGGGAGCGTTGATCGCCGCGCCCGCCGTCGATGAGCACCTGCTGATCCTGGTGGTGGGAATTATCGCGGGGGTGACCTCGGTGCTAGTGGGCGTAGGCGGTGGGATCGCGACCATTCCCGCGCTGGCACTCATCTGGGGCGATCTGCCCTTGAATGCGATCCGCGGCACGTCGCTGGCGGCCGTTGTCATCGCCGCCGCCATCGGCGCCCGGCAACACGCACGCTTGGGGCACGTGGATCAGGGGCTGGCCAAGGCGCTGGCGCCCGCGGGAATGGCCGGAGCCGTGCTCGGCGTCGTCGCGGCGTCCTACTTCCCGACGCGGCTCTGGCAGATGGGATTTGCCGCGCTGCTCGCTTTCGTCGCCGTCCGGCTCCTGAGCGACGCGCTTCACCAAAGAAAGATCGGCGGCTGGCCCTCACAGCTCGGCCGTGCAGGCCGCGGGCGCCAGCACTTCATGAATGGGAGTCAGCCATGAATCCGATCACGATGCCGACGGCGTTGTTCCAGCGGGTGGCGGCGGGTGTGGCGGTGCTGGCGGCCCTGGTGACGCCCGCTTGCGGGACAGCCCCGGACAGATCGATGGACGCGCCGTGGGTCGCGCACGTGCAGAGGATGAACGAGGCGCTCGCCCGGGGCGATGTCGGCGCCGCCGTCCGGGCACAACACGAGGCCTACTCGGCGGCGCTCGGAAGCCGGGGCTGGGAGGGGATGGCTGCCGTGGGCGACGCTTCAGTGGGACCCGCCGAGCTTTCGGGGGCGCGCGCCGCCATGGTGCCCGGGGCGCGCCGCGCCTATCTGGTCGCGCTCTTCCATGCCCGCCGTCAGCGCTCCATCGAGGGCGTGCTCTATGTGGCCGAAGCCTTCGCGGCATTGGGCGACCGGGACGCAGCCCGGCAGGCGCTCGTCACGGCCAGTGCCATGGCGGCGGGGACGCAGCAGACGGAGATCGCCGAGCGGATGCGCGCCATCCGCGAGCGGCTGGAGGGGCGCGCGCCTACCGCGGGCAGCGGTGGAAGTGAGGGGCTCGTCACGCGCCTTACGGAGCCGGCGTGGACTCAATGACGGGGAGGATGGAGGTGGCTATGGCGATGCGAAGCCTCAGCGAGACGGCCAGAGGGAGAGTCGAGCGTGTCATGCCCGGTTCGGGCGCGCCCCGCCGGTTCTTCGCAGGCCGGGTGATCAATGACGGCACGGGCCTCATCACGCTCGAGGCGCCGGAGGCCATTTCGCACGGTCAGCCTCTGTCGCTCTCCGTTCGCGTCAATTGGTCCCTGGTGGTCAGCAAGGCAATCGCCCACCTCTACGTCATCGCCGACGGGCTCCGCGATCCCATGCTCGCCCGCGTGGCGCTGCTGCCCGACGTGGTCCCGCCCTATGTCAGCGTGACGGCGTGTCTCGAGCGCTCGACCGACATCACCGCCGTGGTCGAGTGCGGCGACGGGACCCTGCTCCAGGTCCGCCGCCGGGTCCGGGTCGTGCGCGGCGGCACGAGCGAAGAAGCCCCCTGCGTCAGCCAAGAGAGGTTCTGTCCGCTGCGCGCGCTGGTCGCGCGCACGCAAGGAGAATAAGCCCATGACCGCTGCGAGCGACGATGCGGCAGTGGCGGCACCAGCACAGACTGCGTCCGTTGAGCGATACAGCACTCGGCCGGTAAGCCCGCGGGCGGAACTGGCCGCGCTCCGGGCCGATCCCCGGCAGGCGGTCCAGGAAGATTGGATCCGCTGCCTGATCTGCGGGCGCAGCTTCCGCCAGCTCACCAATACCCACCTGCGTTCTCACCGGTCCACGCCGGCCGAGTACAAGCGCCGGTTCGGGTACAACCGGGGCCGCCCGCTCATGTGCCGCGCGCTGCAGAGGCTGTACGCCGAGCGCGCAGTCAGCGCCGGCCTGGCGGCGCAGATCCGCCAGCGGCCGATCCTGCTCGAGCCCGGGCTCCGCCGGCGCGGTGGCGCGCGGGAAATCGCCCTGGAGGAGTTGCTGACGCGGCGGGAAGTCCATCGCCGCAGCCGCGTGGCATCCGTCGAAGAAGCCTAGCGGGTTTGCGGGCGCCGGCGGCGCGGGGCCATAATCGCGCTCATGTGGGCGCGAGAGCGGGCTCGGCTGTCGGCGGTGGCGCGCGCTGACGCGACAGCCGACCGCTACATCCGCGGCAAGCAAGTGGGCTAACGCAACGCGTAAGCCCGGCTCGGGATGGGTTGTCACCCGGGCGGCGTTCGCCTATAGTTGGCGCCGTTGAGGAATCTTTTCGGCCCATTCGCGGGTTTTCCCCCCAGGTTTGATTCCGGCCGGCCGCTCAAGCGCCGGCGCATGAGGGAAGGAGATGGCATGAAGCGCATCCGATTCGTCTCGGCTCTGATCGCCCTCGCGGGGGCGGGTCTCCTCCTTTGCTCCGGGCCCGCCGCGGCCCAGACGCCCAAGTCCGGCGGGTCGCTCAACATCATGCTGCGCGAGGACCTGTCCCAGGGCTTCGCGATCCACGAGACATCCACCATCTCGACGGTGTGGCCCGCGATGCCGTGTCTCAGCAACCTCGTGATCTTCGATCCGGCCAAGGCGACCGAGAGCGGAGACACCATCATCGGCGAGCTGGCGGAGAAGTGGTCCTGGCAGGACCACTATCGGAACTTGGTCGTTTTCCTCCGGAAAGACGTCAAGTGGCACGACGGCAAGCCCTTCACGTCGAAGGACGTCAAGTTCACGTTCGACATGCTCCGCGAGGCGCCCGATGCGCAGGGCAAGCTCCGGATCAACCCGCGGAAGGACTGGTACTCCAATATCGAGGCCGTCGAGGCCGCCGAGCCGTACACCGTGGTGTTTCGGCTCAAGCGGCCCCAACCGTCGCTGCTCCTGATGCTGGCCTCGGGCTATTCCCCCGTGTACGCCGCTCACGTCAACCCGGCCGTCTACCGCACCGGCTGCATCGGCACGGGGCCCTTCAAACTCAAGGAGTGGCGGAAGGGCGAGTTCGTGGACTACGTCAAGAACCCCGATTATTTCGTCAAAGGCCGGCCATATCTCGACGCCCTCCGCTACATCGTGATCAAGGAGCGCGGCACGCGCATCGCGGCGCTGCAGTCAGGCCAGCTCGACGTGTCCTTCCCCGGCGAGACCACCAAGACCGCGGCCGAGCAGCTCAAGAAGGCCGTGCCGCAGCTCGTGGTCACGCCGGTTGGCCAGATGGTCAACGACAACATCATCCTGAACACCAAGAAGCCGCCCTTTGACAACCCCAAGGTGCGGCTCGCGGTGAGCTATGCCATCGACCGGCGCGCCCTGATCCAGGCCGTGCATCAGGGCGGCGCCGTGCCCGGCGCGGCGATGGCGCCCAGGCCCTACGGTGTCTGGGGGCTCATGGGTAATACCCTGGCGGCGCTCCCCGGCTACGGCAAGGCGGAAGACATGAAGGCCAAGGCGAAGAAGCTCCTGGCCGAGGCGGGCATCACGCCCCAGAAACCGCTGCAGGTGGAGATGTCCACCCGCGCCATTGCCATCTACGTGGACATGGCCTCGTTCGTGATCAATGAGCTCAAGCAGGTGGGCATCGAGGCTTCGCTCAAGCAGATCGAGACGTCCCAGTGGCATGCGACCGCCACGCGGGGCGAGTACCAGATCGGGGCCAACCTGACCGGGATCGGCGTGGACGATCCGGATGGGAACTTCTACGAGAACTACGCCTGCGGCTCGCCGCGCAACTACAGCCACTATTGCAGCGAGGAGCTGATGAAGATGGTCGATCGCCAGTCCCAGGAAATTGATCCGAAGAAGCGGCTTGAGATGGTGGCCGCCATCCAGAAGAAGATCGAGGACGAGGCCTCCCGCCCCATGCTCGACTGGCGGCTCGACTACTTCACCCACTGGCCGCATGTCCACGGGCTGGTCGCGCACCACAACATCTACAACTTCGGCCGGATGCAGGACGTCTGGCGCGACAAGTAGGCGTCTCGATCTGAGGCAGGCGAAGGTGGGGGAGGCGGCCGCCTCCCCCACTGACGTGTCCGGAGATCGCACGTGAAGACGTATCTGGTTCAGCGGGTCGGGATCGGATTGCTCACGCTCGTGGGCATGTCCCTCGTGATCTTCGTGCTGCTCCGGTTGGCCCCGGGTGACATCGTGGACATCCTCTTTTCCACCGGCGGCTACGTGCGCCCCGAAGAGCGCGTTGCCATCATGAAGGAGCTGGGCATCGACAAGCCCTACACCGTCCAGTACGCGGAATGGATGGGCCAGCTCCTGCGGGGTGAACTGGGGATGTCGTACAACTACGGCGTGCCGGCCTGGGAGGTCATTCGGCCCAAGATCCCCGTGACCCTGGAGC